>CALNCF010000168.1 GCA_937875035.1 uncultured Sphingobacteriaceae bacterium
ACTTTCAGGTTACTTTCAAGGCACTTTAAGTGTATGCGAATGTATGGTGTTACATGATGCCATAAAAACACAAGAGGAGGGGGCGTGCTAATAGAAAATAACTTGATGAAATGCCTGTTCCTTTGTCCTTTTGGCTTGATCCAAAAGGACACAAATGGAGTACGATACAGGATGGGGGGGCTCTCAGGCTTACTCAAGCAGATCTTTCTAAGCTGAAAGTCGCTCTCTAGGAATATCATCTTGAAAGGTATCCGCATATTACGAACAGTACTGTGTCGCATGGAAGTGGGCGTAATGTACCCTCAGATAAGGAATTCAGGGCAAGAATAAATCGCAGAGAACTAAATAAGGAACGAATTGCAGGCATTCTCAATGCCTGTGTTCGTGCTTCTAGACCAACAAGTGAGTTTATGGAGCGTATTCACAAGCAAGACATTGGTACGTATCAAAAAAGGAATGGCAAACCCGTGGTTGTAATGTTCCAGGGCAGAAAATATAGGTTCTCAACCCTCGGATTTACGACTCACATAGATAGACTGGCATTTAAAGAGCCTGAGAGAGACATAGAGCGATAAAATGGGGTTCGGGGTGTCCCTGACAAGATTCGCTTGGAAAAATGCCCTTCAGCTCTGCTGTTGAGGCCTTGACAAGCAATCTTGCATCATATATCAGGCTGCTTGCACTAGGAATTATTCTTTGTAAACAGAGTAGGGAAAGCCCCAACAAAATGCTTCTTTAAATGTCTTTTTCTATTTGTTCATATGTTAGGATTCTACTTGAAAGTCGGTCAACAGTTTCATGTAGAAATTTATCTTTTGTCTGTCTTAAATGACTTATCAGCGGATTAATGTCATTGTCCCTCTCAACAATTAAATACTTAATATCATCGGGTTTAAACTCTAATCTTAGATGCTCTATCTTTCGGTTGTAGCGGGATTTTTGTTGCGAGGTTCCTATTTTTTCGATCGGTATAAAATGTAAAAACTCTTCAGATATACTCGGAACATACCTCCATTCTCTTTCGTTTGCGAAAACATAATCAGGAACATCTTGCTTTGAAGGTCTAATTAAATCACCTTTGTAATTTTTTATATATCTAAAAGTATCAATAATATTATTATATGCAATTTGATAGCTACCCGAAACATCATCTGAAGCATCTACCAGTTGAAATAAGATATCAATACCAGTCATTAAGTTTTCTGTAAAAAAGCTATTTCGGCTTGCATATATAACTGGATTCAATCTACTTTTAATTGCCCAATCTTTTGTCATCCCTATCCCGAATTTCCCATAAGTGCCAATATTGTCTTTCAATTCTGAAAGCCTCAGATCACTAAATGAAACCATAGGTACAGCAAATTCTTTGGTTCTGGCACCGCCTAGAATTCTCTCTCTTGCATAAGAAATTTTGAATGTATTCTCTAGAATCGCATAAAGATTACTCTTACTGGTAAAGTGAAATAATGTACTGGGGTAAAGCGCCATTTTGTTACAAAGTTATTGTATGCTATCAATTTGTTTATAATGAACAGCTATCTGTCGCTGATTCATTATATATCCAACACCTTCGAAAATTACCCTGTTCCTTTCATCTCTCCATACAAACTCATACCTGCCTTTCATACCTTGAGCAAGTTTTATCTTCAGTTCTGTATTATTCCTTAATGAAGGTTTGTCAAAATAAAAACAATCATAGGTACCCGTTATACCGGATGATGAATCTCTGTCATTTCGTGAATCAGGTCTTAACTTCGCAACTTCATTGAAAATAATTCCATCGTTATAGTCATTTGTATAAACACCATTCAGACAGCCATCTAATTCGATGTTATATAAGATAATTCCTTGTACCATTGTTTATTCTTTTATAATTTTTTCAAAAAAACTATTTCCTCCAGTATCCCAGAGTTCAATAATGTATACTCCTCTTTTTACTTCTTGGACCGAAAGTGTGTTGTCCTGCACCTGGCCTTGCAAAACAGTCGCGCCCAGGATATTCATCACCCGGTACCAAGCAATGGGTGTATCTGACCGGATATATAAGGTGTTGTTCGCAGGGTTAGGATAGATAACAGGTGCGTTCCTGCGTTCTACAGCCATCCCGGTGCTGATGCAGTTCGGATCGCAGCCAGGCACAACACACCCACAGGGATCTACTTTCATCACAAAGGTTCGTACATCCTGGAAAGGGTTCAAAGCCTCTTCATACCTTCCAGTCAGTATAGCTCCTCCGTCAGATGTGGCATGAATACCATAGCAGAGCTCATGCATCGTACTATCACCTAAAATTCGTTTCCAGGTCAGGTTTCCATCCAGATCATATTTAGCCAGCAATACCTGCAATTGTATCTTGTCGGGCTGTGCTGCTATTGGTATTTGGATCGTTCCCATACACAACAGCCCACCATCTTTTAAACGGACAATATCACTCCATTGCTGTTTGCTGTAATACGGCTTTCCGTTATACGTACCCTCCATAACAAACCGGTCTTCTCTGATCCATAACTGCTTGCCCGTACTGTCCAGGCAGAGCAGCAGGGAAGAGGTACGTCCCCTGGGTAAATCACAATGCGAACTATTTTGAGCAGCAATGTAATAGTTTCCATTGTCCGCTTGTAAGATGCCTTCAGCTGTTACCCTGCAAATATCCAGGGAGTCTCTTTCCAGACCAATGCTTTTTCTCCACAGCTCATGCCCGGTACTATCCGTTTTAATCACTAATATTTTAGCCTGTTCTGTACTGTAGGAAAACGATCCTCCGGCTAAAATATAGCCACCATCGATGGTCAGGGCGCCGGTATTGGCGAAGTCCGAATTGCTGCCCCCATATACAGAATCCAGTGTGACGACTCCATTTGCGGTTACCCTAAATAAGTTGAATCTGCTGTAAGGACTGATCGTTTTAGATCCGAAAATACAATATTGATCTTTATGTTTATAGATTCTGTCTCCCCCGCTATAGCCGGTAGGATTAGGGTAAACATGATACTGGTCTTGTATAGAATTAGAAGGGTTAATCGTATAGAACAACTTTCTGCTATCACTTGGTGGGTTAAGCAGTTTATGGGTACCACTTAATCTGTATATCCCTTCATTATCAATAATGAAGTCTTCAGGATAATCATTGCCTGGTCTTCTGTATCCCTGTGTGCCGATCGAGTCCCCGTTTGGGCTGAGGGTATAGAATCCGAAGTCGATACCCTCAGAAGTTGCATCCTCATACCTGAATAAGACGATGTAATTTCCATTGGGATGTTCGCGAACACATAATACCTGGTTCTCACTCATGGGGGATCCATAACGAAAATAGCGGAAGAATCCGCCCTGAGAAAAGCAGGGCATGCCGAGTCCAGGCAGCATAATCAATATGAACAGTAGTTTTCGCATCAGTGAATAATCGTGAGTTTATGAGTTTCCAGGTACAGATCTCCCTGGTATAAACTTACAAAATAAATCCCGTTGCGGTATGCCCCTACAGGGATCATCATGTCTGCAGTATACGGAAGTGATGCGATCATCTTACCGGTTACATCCGTAATACGTAGGGCAGACACGCCCCTTTCGGTAGCATGCCGGATGCTGAATGCTTCCCCCGAAGGGTTCGGGTAGATCAGCAGTTCAGGTATGAGAGTACCCTTGCGTTCAGCACCTTCTTCGGGTACATAGGGTAGCGGGATACGATACCCGGTGCCATACAGGTAATGCATGATCGCCTGCGCCTCATAGGCGAGGGGAGCATCAGACAGGGAGATGGCATGCATCGCTGTGCTGTCGCTGGCATTCATATCGGACAGGGTCTGCCCGGCCTGGTATAAGCGGATCTGCAGCTCGTAGAATGCACGGCTGATATCGTCTGCTTCGTGCCTGGAGGGGAGTATCGCCAGAAGCGACTGTGCTTCCGGATACCGTTCCCGGCGGATATATTCCGCGACCAGTTGCCATTTGGCAGGTTCATACGGCAGTTCGTTCAAAAAGGCGATCACCGCGAGTCCGGTGCTGTCCTCCCGGGCATAATAATGCAGGGCCTGGTACACATACGATAGGATCAGGCTGTCGTTCCCTCCGGGTAAGGCGGTATAGAGTGCTGTCAGGATCGGTTCGATCGGATGCGAGAGTATCATGCAGACTACTTGTGAATTATAATCTTGCCTGCAATTATGCACATACGTCGCAGTCACATCAGCTGTCGCACTTCCCCATACGGTCATCCTCATCTTGGGCTTGAGTATGGGCACGGTATCGTTATGGATGTTATAGATGAACCCGGTATGGGGGGACTTGATATAAATATCGGAGAAGACGGGTTCAGCACCTTCAAATGTATTTGCCGGAGGCTCAGTTAAGCACGATCCTTGTTCGGGGATACTTCCCTCGGTTACCCAGTGGTTCTGCACCGTGGCATGCCGCACATCAAAATTATTGCAGGATACCTGGAGGGCATGGTTATCATACAGGCTGTAAATCCCTTGGCCTTTACCCCTGTCAGTGCGTCCTACATTTTCGAACCGGTTCATGGTCAATGTTGAAATGCTGCCATTCTTTGAAGCATCCACGGTAATGATCCCGCCATAACCTTCGGAGAAAGAGTTGTTGGTAATATATAGCTCGGTGCTGCCACGTGCATTGATACCCACGAAGAACTTCGGTACCCGTGTGGCACCCTCGGTATAGGAAGGGTGTATGCCAAAGGTAGAAGTACTTATGTACATACCGCTGCCGCCTCGCAGGATGATTCCATAAGCATTAGACAGGCACTCCAGGTTTTGGAATACTTGTCCTCCGGAAGAAGTGCTGCTGTTGTAGTCAATCCCGGCCCAGAGATTGGTAAAGGAGTTTACTCCCTGGTAGATATGATACTGGGCGTTGAGTGAGGTGATCCCCTTATTGCGGGTAACGATGGCCTCATCATATACATTGTTCACCTCGGCAGGATGTGGGGAATAAAAGGTATTGATCAAAGTATTTCCCGTAAAGCGTGGCCCTTCAATATAAGACAGGTCTACAAAGGTCTTGTGAAGCCCGTCGGGATAGGTGGTACGGTCTTTCAGGTAGGCGCTGCTGATAAACAGGCAATCGGAAAAACTGCTTGGGTTATAGAGCGGGTTTTGAGCCAGCTGGGTTGTAACCACAGGGCTGGCTAACTGTACGGCCACGAAATTATTCCGGAAGATGGCTCCGGTAGCCGTGACATAGCCGGATGCGGCGGGCTGAGATTTTCCTTTTCCGGTGGTGCTATTGGTCACTCCGGTGCGGGCATGTTCGATCACGCTGCCTGGCTTCATCACCAGTTTTGCGGTTTGTTTATCAGCGGACATGATGGTTAGGCCGTTCCACATGATGTTGGGGCAATCATATGCCGTGAATATGGTCGGAACGGTTCCGTCAGATTCCATGGTAAGCTGGGCTCCAGGTTCAAGCGTTACCCGCGCGTTAGGGCCGAACTCGAAGCGCATACCCTGGATGACCAGTTGCACATTGGCCGCGATCCGCAGCTCCGAATGAATCCGGATCGGCTGCGCAGAGCCGAATGGGTTGGCTGCCCGTGTCCATGCGCTGCCAGGGGAACTGGTAACGGTATATGAGTCTGCATCACTTCCGGTGGTCAGGGTAACGGTAATGGTATTGGAGTTGCCCGCGCAACCTGCCGAAGAGCTGATCTGTAAGGTGTATGCCCCGGAACTGGTGGCTGTATAGCTGGGACTGGTGGCTCCGCCGATCGCTTCACCGTTGCGGAACCACTGGTAGTATAAGCCTGTGCCGCCCGATGCTGATTGCAATAGCACGCTTTGCCCCGTGCAGATAGTGGTAGGGCTGGCAGCCGTTATTTCAGCAATAGGCTTGCCACTGCGCCCGAACACCATATCATCAATGGCCACATCTATGCCTATGTTCGTAAAGAGCTGACGTTGTACGATCTGCACATCCGTGTGTGCCAGGCTTCTCCGGGGAGCTGTCCATTGCACGCAGTATTGCCTCCAGGTATGATCGTATGGCAACACGGTGAAGGGCTCATAAAAGCTGGTACCGATCCGGATCGCCAGCTGCGCCCCCGGATCACCGCCGGCATTGGCATACCAAAAGGAAAAGCTATAGGTCGAATCACCCTGGATTCCGGTGATGGATTGTTTCCATAGTACGGCTTCGTATCCAAGAGGTGCGAAATTTTTCTGCACGCCATCCAGCAGCAAGAGGTTCCCTCCGTTACCGGTATGATCTTTCAGGTTGGCCCAATTATTTCCGTTCCATGCAGGAGTGATTTCCGGCATCAGGTGGTAGTGACCCGCACCATTGGTCGGCGGGGCGCAATCCATCTTCAGATCGGTGATGAACCCATTGGCATAGATGGGATTTGTCGAAGAGGAATCACACGCGCGCGTATCAAAAGAAGGATTAGTGAGCAGGTTCAGCTTCACACAACTCATATTACAGGCAGCAGAGGAGGCCGGACTTTGTGCAATGTCCGCTAAATATCCCCCAGAGAACAAGGATTGATTCCGGCCGGTAGTGATGTTCCCGGTGCTGAGCAGGTTCAGCGCACCGAAAATATTATTTCTTATGGTGATATGGGAAGCCGACAGGAAGCAACCGTATACATAGGCGCTGTCGCGGATTTCCACATGACCGTCTACGTTCCAGTATACATGGGCAGGCAGGATTCCTGTGAGCACAATGTTGACCCGTTCTTCGATCCGCAGGTTCCCGGAGATATTGATCACTAGGGTATCTGTACTGCTGCCATGAAATTGGATCATACTGCCCTTGTTAAGATTTAAGGAGCCATCGATGAAGTAGGCGCCTGCCTGCATATCGGGTAACAGCGTAGTAATGGTTTGGCCCGGCATTGCCTTCAGCGAGTGCTGTGTTTCGGATAAAGCCTGGTAGGCGCTGATCAGTAAAGAATCGCCTGGATCGGTCAATACAGAATCGCCGGAGGCGTAGAGCCCGCTCAGCGATTGTGCGCCCGACAGCCCGCGTACGGGCACCGGGTTATTATTGGTATAGTGGCCGCCCGCAAGGACCGCGAAGTTCCTGGCGGATTTCAGATCGGGAACAGCTTGGGCATAAGTAAAAGAAACAGCTAAGATACTCATCAGCATACCGCTGAGTATCGCCATGAGGTGCGATAAGTGTTTCATTCGTTTAGTATTAGATAGTAAGATTTTGATAAAGGTTTGTTGTAAGTCAGCAAATACCAAACATAAGGTATATGCCATATTTGCTCAATACGTGAAAAGTCGTATATGTGCTACGGCTTTTCACGTAGGCAGTAGTTTCCTGTTATCGGGTCGGCATCCATCCATTGTCTGTGTATGTAAAACCCATCTTTCCTCCGGTCAGATTGATTCGCTTTCCCTTGGTGAAATGCTTGTGGACGGTACTATACGTTTCCCATCCACCCGGCGCATTGTCCCGACAGCCGTCGAATGAGTGGAAATCTCCATTAATGGATTCACCTTTTTCCACGTATCTTGGGTAAACTCGATCGTCACCATGTACTCCATCATGTATGAGCGTCTGCCGAAGGAATTGTTCTCGAGACCATTCTTTTTTAAAATCAACCAGTCGGATATGTCCGTCTGATTCTTTGCTAATGTGTGATTGGAGCGCCGCTCTACCGTCTTGTTCGCTTGGAAGACTCGAGCAGCCGATACAGCCTGCGACTATCGCAAGCAGTATGATGAAATGTAGTTTGTTCATGTATGGAATTGTTTAGAATCTGAATGATAGTCCGGTATTGAATATCGCAGCTCCATACCCAACCTCTCCATAGATGCCTACCACATCACCAAGCCAATACCTGGCACCTGCATGCAGCATGAAGAAAGCGCCGGATGTCTTGTTTGTTTCGTTGTAGTTTTGAATGCCATATACATTCGCGAAAGATTCTTCCTTGTCCGTCCACCCATACCCACGGTCACATACGGATCGACATTGGCACTTGTGTGCAGTACGTTATACAAGTGGTACTGGCCTTTGAGGTCAGCCCAGGAGTTGCAAACAAAAAGGGGATCCTCGCTCAACGAAGATCCCCTTTTTGTATACGAGTGAAATATAACTATTACTTACCCTCCAACGTCTCTTTCACTTCTCCGCATTTCAGCATTTTGCTGCCGAAATAGGGATTGCGGATCGCTTCTTCGTTCGAGAGCCAGTAACCGCCGGTGTTGTTGTTGGCCATCGGGCAGTAGGCTACGAATACCTTACCGGCGCTCAGCTCCTGTGCTTTCGCCAGGCTGATGAGCTCATTGCTCAGGGTGGTGAAGGCAGTACGCTGCGCTTCGATGTTTTCCGCGATGCTGATCCGGGTAGCTTCGGCATCGGCTGCTGCTGCGTTCGGTACCGATTTCAGGGCTGCCGAAAGCGCGGTGGCGGTACGTGTGGCTTCGGCGGCATCGCTGGCCACAAGGGCGTCTTTCAGGAGCAGGTATTGGGTATAGGCCATGCTGAAGACGCTGTCTTTAAAGGCCGGGTGATTGTCTTGCGCGGTAGTGGTTTGCTCTTTACCGGTAGCGGATTGTCCGCCGGAGCAGGAGCCGAAAAACGGGAGGACAGCGATGGCCGCGATCCATACATAACGAAGATTGATTTTCATACGATCTGGTACTAAAAGGTTCAACAATATTTTTAAAGATAGGCAATTGGTGGCGGACCTTAAATTTTTACATTTTTCAGTCGCAGGCTGTTGGCTACGACAGATACTGAGCTCAGGGCCATGGCTGCCCCGGCGATCATAGGGTCGAGCAGGAAACCGTTGACCGGGTAGAGGATGCCTGCCGCCAGCGGAATGCCGACCAGGTTATAGATGAATGCCCAGAAGAGGTTCTGCCGGATGCCCTGTACCGTTTTGCGTGACAGCAGCAAGGCTTTGGGAACGGCTTGCAGGTCGGATCCGATGAGGGTGATCTTGGCCACATCCATGGCGATATCGGAACCCTTGCCCATGGCAATGCTTATATCGGCCTGAGCCAAGGCATGCGAATCGTTGATCCCGTCGCCTACCATGGCTACTACCTTCCCGTTTTTCTGCAGCTGCTCTACGAACGCGGCCTTTTGCGAAGGCATCACCTCGGCCTGGTAATGAAGGATCCCGGTCTGGGCGGCTACAGCCTTCGCGGTCTGTTTATTATCACCGGTAAGCATGTAGACTTCGATACCCCGTTCCTGCAGGGTATGGATAGCCGCTTTAGAGCTGTCCTTGATCTTGTCGGCAATGGCGATGATGGCGATCAGCTGATCATCCGAAGCAAAATAGACGAGGGTTTTAGCCTGAGCCTGCAAGCCCGCAGCTTGCTGCCCGGTATAGGAGATGCCGTGATCGCTGAGCAGCTTCCGGTTCCCGGCGTACCAGGTGCGCCCCTCGTAGCTCATCTTCAGTCCCTGCCCGGTGATGCTCTCGAAATGTGCGGGTATTACCGTGCGGATGTTTTCCTGTTTGAAGTGCTGTACGATGGCTTCGGCCAGGGGATGCTCGGAACGGCTTTCCATGGTGATCAGCGCCTGCTTCTCCGGGAGACTTCCTCCATCATCCTGCAGCCAGATCACATCGGTTACCACGGGCTTGCCTTCGGTGATGGTGCCGGTCTTGTCGAGGATCATCGCGTTGACCCGGTATCCCAGCTCCAGGCTTTCCGCATCCTTGATCAGGATATGGTGTTCCGCACCCTTGCCCACACCCACCATGATGGCGGTAGGAGTAGCCAGCCCGAGGGCGCAGGGGCAGGCGATCACCAGCACGGTAACTGAAGCGAGGAGGGCATGAGTAAAGGCATGCGCTCCGCCGAAGATCATCCAGGCGATGAAGGTGAGGATGGCAATGCCGATCACTACGGGTACAAAGATGCCCGCGATCCGGTCGACGAGCTTCTGCACGGGAGCCTTGCTGCCCTGCGCTTTCTGCACCATGCGGATGATCTGGGCAAGTACGGTGTCGCCGCCTACCTTTTCCGCGCGAAAACGGAAGCTGCCTTTCTGGTTAATGGTGCCGGCAAATACCCGGGCTTCTTTCTCTTTCAGCACCGGGACAGGTTCTCCGCTGATCATGCTTTCGTCTACATAGGAGGAGCCCTGGCTTACCAGGCCGTCTACCGGAATCTTCTCGCCGGGCTTTACCAGCAAGGTTTGCCCGGGCTGCACGCTGGCTACCGGGATCTCCTGCTCCGTACCATCTTCCTGTACCAGGATCACGGTCTTGGGTTGCAGGCCCATCAGCTTTTTGATCGCTGAAGATGTATTTGATTTCGCTTTTTCTTCGAGGAGCTTTCCTAAGGATATAAAGGCGATCACCACGGCTGCCGATTCAAAATAGACATGCGGATGCAGTCCCCGGCTGTGCCAGAACTGCGGGTATACCGTGTTGAATACGCTGAAGAAGAAAGCGACCCCGGTACTGAGCGCTACCAGGGTATCCATATTGGCCTTGCCATGCTTTGCCTGCTTCCAGGCATTGATAAAGAAGCTCCTGCCCAGCCAGAACACGACGGGCGCAGCCAGCACCAGGGAGATCCAGTTGCTGTAGGGCATGTCCATCAGGAACATGCCGAGTATGACGAGGGGTACGGATAAGGCGAGGGCGGCATAGGTGCGCTTCTGCAGCGAACGGTAATGCCTGGCCTGTGCTTCTTCCTGCAGGGCCTGCGGATCTTCCGTGTCGATGATCAGGTCGTAGCCGATCGATCGCAGCGTATTCTGTAAAACTTCGGAAGGGATATTGCCGGCTACTTCGGCCCATGCCATCTGGCTGGCAAAATTCACTCCGGCGTCTTTTACGCCTTCGACCGATTTCAGCATGGATTCCACACTCACCGCGCAGGCCGCGCAGGTCATGCCCAGCACGGGGAAATCGCGGCGGCTATACTGGCTTGACTGTTGTTTCGTTTCCATCGTTTTATTCCTGTTGATGAACACAAACATAGCGACTCTTACACAGGGAAGCTTACAGGATCCCAAGCTTCTCTTATATCATTATCAGGTTATACCTGGTCGAGGGGCTTGCGCTGTTCCCGGTGATTCTTTTTGAACTCGGAAGGGGTAAGGCCGGTCACCTTCTTGAACTGGGAGGAGAGGTGCGCGGCGCTGCTGTAGCCGGTCTTCCAGGCGATCTCGCTCAGTGTAAGCTCATCGTATATGAGCAGCTCTTTGACGCGCTCGGTTTTCTGGCGGATGATGTACTGCTCGATGGTGATGCCCTCTACCGAGGAGAACAGGCCGCTGAGGTAATTGTATTCGTAATTCAGCTCGCGGTGCAGGAGCTCCGACCAATTGATCTTACGTTCACTGTCTTCGGAGTGATGCACCTGCCTGATCACGGTGTTCTTTACCCGTTCGATGAGCCGGGCTTTGCGGTCGTCGATGCGTTCGAAGCCATGCGCATGCAGGAGGCTGTCGAGCTTTTCTTCGGTGCCGGGTTCCAGCGTTTCTTCCTGCAGGATGACCTCGCCCAGGCTGATGTGCAGGGGATGCAGGCCCAGTGTATCGAGCTGCGCGCTCACTACACTGATGCATCGGTTACAGACCATGTTCTTAATATGAAGTTTCATAGGCGATCGCTTGGATTGACCGGGCCGGGGCCCTTCAAATGTAATCTTATAAACCCGGAAGCCAAAGATCGGTTCTTGTCCCCTGCATATTTTATACAAATCGGGGAGAAGCTTACATGATTTTCAGGTTCGGGCAGAAAACACGTCATGGTTGTCTGGCCATATTCCTGACGCCATTTTGCCGGGGTACTTGCATCATTGCCGGGAATCACTTACATTCGTTCTGATGTTCAGTAATCCCTTACATACCTCCTGCAAACCTTTTTGTTGCGCGATCTGTTGTACACACAACCGTACGGGGTTTGTCATGGTTTAATTTCAAAGAGAAATAATTAAAGCACCGATAGAAGCCCTTCCTTGTAAGGGCTTTTTTTATACACTTGTTTTTTATGAATAAGATGATCCGTTTTTCTTTTTTACGCTCTTCCGGCAGCGGCTGCTGTATGGCCTGCTGTTGCCTGCTTTCCCCGGGGAAGCGATGTTGAGGGTGTGCCCGGATCTGCTGATCCCCACGATACAACATAAGCCCCCCGGAAAACCCGGAGGGCTTTTTTATTTTATTACTTCAAACCAGGATATTTATTAAAGACATGAATCCATACTACGATATTTTACAGCAGTCGGTACCGCAGCTCATCCGCGCCCTGGGGCGCATGCAGGTAGAGGACGCGCTGAGCGCCATTGCCGGGCATTTCCCGGGGAAGGCTGTGCTGACGGATAGCTTCAGCCTCGAGGATCAGCTGATCCGGGAGATGGTGATCCTGACAATGGGCGTGGCCGTCGGAGCGATGCGTCCCCTGGCCATCAGCTACGCGAATAACCCGGAAGGCATC
>CALNCF010000169.1 GCA_937875035.1 uncultured Sphingobacteriaceae bacterium
AAAGAGCAGAAGTAAAAGCCACAGGAAGTTTCGGTTCATAGCGCGTATTCATCCACAGGGGAATCAGGCTAAAAATAAGGAAAGATGTATAAATACTTGCCTGTATCAGCCTGTATTTCCTTGATTCTGCCTTCAATTTCCTGTATGTTTGATGATATAAAATCAAGATAGTGAGCAAAAAATTATTCCTACTCGATGGCATGGCATTGATCTACCGTGCCCATTTCGCCCTCAGCAAATCGCCCCGTTTTACATCGAACGGACTGAATACTTCGGCCGTTTTCGGGTTCGCCAATACCCTGTTAGAGCTTCTTAAAAAAGAAAAGCCAAGCCATATTGCCGTTGTATTCGATACCAGCGCGCCTACGGCACGCCATACCGATTTTACCGATTATAAGGCACACCGGGAAGCGATGCCCGAAGACCTTTCGAACGCGATCCCGTATGTGTTCCGCCTGATCGAAGGCTTTAACATCCCGGTGATCACTTCGGATGGATACGAAGCGAATGATGTGATCGGCACCCTGGCCAAGCAGGCCGAGCAGCAAGGCTATACCGTATACTGCATGACCCCCGACAAAGACTTCGCTCAGCTTGTTTCCGAAAATATCTTCGTGTATAAACCGGCACGTATGGGTAACGATGTCGAGATCATGGGTGTACCCGAAGTGCTGGCAAAATGGGAGATCGAACGGGTCGACCAGGTGATCGACATCCTGGGCTTATGGGGCGATTCGGTAGACAATATACCGGGCATACCGGGCATCGGCGAAAAAACGGCCAAGGACCTGGTCAAACGCTATGGCTCCGTAGAAAATATTATTGCGCATTCGCATGAGCTGAAGGGCAAGCAAAAGGAAAATCTAGAAACCTTTGCGCAACAGGGTATCCTTTCGAAGAAGCTCGCGACTATCCTGCTGAATGCCCCGGTAGAGTTTCATCATGAAGATTTTCACCTGTCGGAACCAAACCGTGAAGCGCTCGAAAGCCTTTTCGCCGAGCTGGAGTTCCGCACATTAGGACGCAGGGTATTTGGTGATGACTATTCCATTTCCGAAGCCGCCAATAAAAACACTTCCGGCCAGACTGATCTCTTCGGGAATGCCGTTGCATCCGCGGCGTCTAAAAGCACGCCTGAACAGGATGATGATGCCTATACAGATCAAAGTCCGAAGACCTACAGGACTATTCGCGACACCCCGCATACCTATCACCTTACCGACACCGACGAGCGTATGGAAGAGCTGGTCGGCCTGCTGGCGAAAGCCGAGGCTTTCTGCTTCGATACAGAAACTACCTCTACCGATGCGAACGATGCCGAGCTTGTAGGATTTTCATTCGCGCTTAAACCAGGCGAGGGTTATTATATCCCCGTACCCGCCGACCCTGAAGCGGCGCAGCAGATCGTCAATAAATTTAAAGGGGTATTAGAGAACCCGGCCATCGGCAAGATCGGGCAAAACCTGAAATACGATATCCTCATACTGAAATGGTATGGAGTGGAAGTACAGGGCAAGCTCTTCGATACCATGCTGGCTCATTACATCATCGACCCGGACACCCGCCATAATATGGATGTAATGTCGGAAGCTTATTTAGATTATGCCCCGGTATCGATCACCGAGCTCATCGGCAAGAAAGGAAAGACACAGGGAAACATGCGCGATGTAGCTGTAGAGCTTGTTAAGGAATACGCCTCCGAAGATGCCGACATCACCCTGCAGCTCAAAGAAAAATTCGCACCGATATTGAAAGAGGTAAATGGTGATAAGCTGGCAGATGAGATCGAATACCCATTGGTATATGTGCTGGCAGACATGGAGAAAGAAGGTGTGCTCATCGACCGGGAAACCCTCAGCGACATTTCTAAACAGCTCGAAACCGATATCGCGGTAGCGGAGAAATCCATTTATGAAAAAGCCGGGCTGCGCTTCAACATCGCTTCACCCAAGCAATTAGGTGATGTGCTGTTCGAGGTATTAAAGCTCGACCCGAAAGCCAAGAAAACCAAGACAGGTCAATACCAGACCGGCGAGGATGTGTTGCTCGGGCTTGCCGCAAAGCACGACATTGTGCAGGACATTTTAGATTTCCGTTCCTTACAAAAATTAAAATCAACTTATGTAGATGCCCTTCCGGAGATGATCAATCGAAAAACCGGGCGGGTACATACTTCCTATAACCAGGCCGTGGCCGCTACCGGGCGGTTAAGCTCGAACAACCCGAACCTGCAAAACATCCCGATCAAAACCGAACGCGGAAGAGAGGTGCGTAAAGCCTTCATCCCGCGCGACGCGGATCATATCCTGGTCTCTGCGGATTATTCGCAGATCGAGCTGCGGGTGATCGCTGAGATGAGCAAGGATGTAAACATGATGGATGCCTTTATTCAGGGACTGGATATTCACACGGCTACCGCGGCAAAGGTGTACGGCATTGCCCTCGAAGAGGTCAGCGCTACGCAAAGACGGAATGCCAAGGCGGTGAACTTCGGGATCATCTACGGGCAATCGGCTTTCGGGCTGTCGCAGAATCTTGGTATCCCGAGAAAGGAAGCGGCGGAGATCATCGAGCAATACTTTATCCAGTACCCGGGTATTAAGAAATACATGAGCGATACGATCGATTTCGCACGGGAGCATGGCTACGTAGAAACGATCATGCAGCGCAGGCGTTATTTACGCGATATCAATTCGGCCAACGCGACCGTGCGTGGATTCGCGGAACGAAATGCGATCAATGCGCCTATACAGGGTTCCGCAGCCGACATGATCAAGGTGGCCATGATCCGCATCCAGCAGGATCTGAAAGAACAGAAGTTCCTTTCAAAAATGACCATGCAGGTACACGATGAACTTGTGTTCGATGTGCATCATACCGAGGTGGAGCGCATCAGGCCGATCATTATAGAACGCATGAAACATGCCATCCCGATGGAAGTACCCATCGTGGTAGAGCTTGGCCAGGGTAAGAACTGGTTAGAAGCTCACTGATCATTATAAAACACGATAAAGGATATGAAAAACATGGTCAGATGGGAAGAGCTGGCAAAGCTGGCTTTCGCTTGGTGGATAAGCATACAGGCAGGATATAGCTGGTGGCTTTTCGCTGCCTGCATACTCTTGCCCGATCTCAGCATGATCGGCTATGCCATCAATACCCGTGCAGGCGCCCTGCTGTATAATTTCTTTCATCACCAGGGAGTAGCCATCTTAGCGGGTGTCAGCGGGTTCTACCTGCATCAGCCCTGGCTTGAATTTACCGGGATCCTTTTATTCGGGCACAGCGCCATGGACCGCATATTCGGTTACGGACTGAAGTATGCCGACGATTTCAAGCACACGCACCTGGGCTGGATCGGTCCGGAAAAAACGAAAGAGCCTTCATTGTAAAAACAAAGCACAGCGACCGGGAAAGATCGCTGTGCTTTTTGTATAAAGCGGTCCGGTCAGTACGCGATCGTTTCGCCGATATTCATCAGGGTAAGCTCAAGCCCTGCTTCCGCGAACTTACGTTTCGCTTCCTCATGATCGATCTCGATATACCCAAAAGTGTCGTAATGCATCCCGATGATCCTGGTGCAGCGGATGAACTTCGCTGCGATGATCGCATCATCCACATCCATAGTGAAATTATCGCCGATAGGGAGAAAAGCAAGGTCGGGAGGTTGCAGCTCGCCGATCAGCTTCATATCCTGGGTCAGCGCCGTATCACCTGCATAATAGATCGTTTTTCCTTCTGACCGGATCAGGAAACCGGCAGCGGTTCCACCATAGGTCCCGTCGGGCAGGGAATTGGAATGCGAAGCGAACACCATTTTCACGGTACCGAAACCAAGCTTCTTCGATCCCCCGATATTCATCGGGTGCAGCTTTTCCAGTCCCTGCTTTTTCTCCAGCCACTCCTTAATCTCCCATGAGCTCAATATCAGAGCGCCGGAACGCTTCGCGATCGGAACCAGGTCCACGATATGATCCACATGCCCATGCGATTGCAGGATATAGTCAGGTGTGATCGAATGTACGTCGATATGCTTCGCCAGGCCATTGGGCGAAATAAAGGGATCGAATAAGACCTTTGCGCCATCCAGCTCCAGCTGGAAGCAGGAATGGCCGTAATAGGTGATTTTCATACGCGTTCAATATTGTGTTTATATGTTGACAAATGCTAAAATAAGCAATTGAGATCAACTTGCTTATTTTGCCGCAAAGCGGACCGGAACCCCGCCCTGCCCGTTCAACGACGTATATCCGCCGTTCGTCGACAAGCGGAGCAAACCCGCCGACCAGGGCTTGTATCCTGCTTCGGCAAGCCCTACTTTTGAATCATCAATAACATTGAATTATGGAACCAAACAAAATTTATTGCCGCAATAATCAACAGGGAAAGACCATTGGCGGGCTGCTGCTCGTAGTGGTTGGTCTCTTATTCCTGCTAAAAGAAACAGGTGTTTTTATTTTTCCTTCATGGACCTTCTCCTGGCCGATGCTGATGATCGTGTTCGGCGTGTTCATTGGTTTGAAGCATCGGTTCCGCAGGCCAAGCTGGATCGCGTTCGTGCTGATCGGCGGCTTATTCCTCTTCAGCAGGATCTATCCGGAATATCATATATCCAACCAGTTCTGGCCGGTCGTTATTATTGTTATCGGGCTGATGATGATCTTCAAGCCAAAGCACCGCCGGCGTGAATTTTCAGAACGCTGGAAAGAACGTTACGAGGGAACGGAAACCTTCTCGAGCGAGGATCGACTCGATTCGGTAACGGTGCTCGGCGGCATCAAAAAGAACATCCTGTCGAAAGACTTTAAGGGCGGAGAGATCACCACCGTGCTCGGCGGAGCAGAGATCAACCTGAGCCAAGCCGATATCAACGGAAGGATCACCTTAGAGATCACGCAGGTAATGGGCGGCACCAAGCTGATCGTACCTTCCAACTGGAAGATCGAATCGGAGATGGTTTCGATCCTGGGCGGACTCGACGACAAACGCGCACGCACCGATGGCAGCTACGACCCGGATAAAGTATTGATTATTCAAGGCACCACGGTAATGGGCGGACTGGAGATCAGAACATATTAGCACAACGAAACAACAACCACACTATGAAATATTATATCACCACATTGATATTTCGCATATCTATCCCCGAAGAAAAATACCCGCAGTTCGATGAGCAGATCAGGCTCATCGAAGCGGAAGACGGGATGCAGGCTTATGAAAAGGCCAGGCTCATCGGGCTGCACGAGGAAGAACAGTTCGTCAGCGCGCAGGGAAGATCGATCGGCTGGAATTTTATCGACATCACCAATATCTTCGAGATCGCGAACTTTACCGATGGGGCAGAATTGTATTCATACACATCCGAGCCCGAAAATGAAAGCCAGTACCTCGCGCTCATCCGCGAAAAAGCGAATGCATTAAAGAACCGTTTCTCTGAACCGGTATAAACAGGAACCTCTTGATATCATTCTATTATTCACATAAGAAATTCTTAACTGCATACAGTGTATGCTGGGCGCTCCTGCTCAGCATGCACTTTTTTATTTTATATGAGGCCGGTCTTCCGCTGTACACGGCACTTATAGACAGCCTGGTGTCGGTGATCCTGCTTTTTCTTCTCGTGCTGGCCATCAGCAACCAGTTGCGCTTTTACAGCCCTCACAGCGACCTTATACCTATCTGCTGGTTTCTACCGTAGCGGTTTCCATTGGATGGGCAGAGCTTAGCAAATGGCTTCTTACCTCGGTATTTTTATCAGGTGAGCATTATGCGCAGTTCTCCGACAATACCTTTTACCTGCGCCTGGCTTTCGGGCTGGTGATCACGGTGAGCAATACCCTGATCAGCTGGATGTGGTTCAACCTCGAAGATCAGAAGGAGCACGAAAAACGACAGCTGGTCGCTGAGCAGCTGGCCAAAGAAGCCGAGCTCTTCAAGCTGCGGCAGCAGATGCAGCC
>CALNCF010000170.1 GCA_937875035.1 uncultured Sphingobacteriaceae bacterium
ACATGGAGAATCCGTATTCAATACGCAATGTGTGAGTTGCCACCAGGCAAACGGCGAAGGATTGAAAGGTGCTTTTCCTCCGCTGAAAGGAAGCCCGGTGGTATTGGGTGATGACCTCGAGCTTTATGTCAGCATTATTATGAACGGCTACGATGCCCGGCCTGAATACGCCGTGATGAACGCGGTTGGTACAGATAACCGCTTAAGCCCCGAACAGGTGACCGCGATCATCAATCATGAACGGTCGAGCTGGGGCAACGCGGCGAAAGCAGTGGATGTGGAAGAAGTAAGAAAACTGGTAGATGCGTTGAAAGCTACCGCTAAACAATAACACGATGAAAAAAAAATCCGCGCTCCTCTTTCTACTGTGCCTGCTTGCCCCGGTAGCTTGGGCCTGCGATGTTTGCCAGAAGCAGCAGCCAAAAATCACACAGGGAATTACTCATGGCACCGGACCGGAAAGTGGCTGGGACTGGGTGATCGTTGCCGTGATCACACTTATTACGCTGCTTACCTGCGTGTTCTCGCTGAAGTACCTGGTGAAGCCGGGTGAGAAGAACCGCGACCACATCAAACAAACCATATTAGATCATTAACCCGGAAATAAGATGAACGAAGATAAAAGCCAGGTCACCCTGTTTATTGACGAAGACCCCAAACCCATAGCAACATTGCAGGTTCCGGTCCAGTTCGAGCTGGATACCCGTAAGCTCACGGACGGAGAGCATACACTGAAGATTGTCAGCAAGTCGCCCGGCGGCCGGGAAGGCATCCGCAAGATCCCTTTTGTAGTGAGGAACGGTCCGGCTATTTCGATAGAGGGGATCGGGGAAAACGAGGTGGTCGATGGCGTGCTTCCGCTTATGATCAATGCTTACGACAAAGGCAACCAGAAGAGCTTCATCATCGTCGGCAGCGAAACACCGCAAAGCATTCCGAGCTGGTTATGGATCCTGCTGATCGTCTTCGGGGGCTGGGCAGTGTACTACCTCATCACCAATTTCAATCTTTAATCATTAACAAATACCGATCATGCATAAAGAGCTGTTAAACGTGGAAGATATCCGGCAACTGGTCGATACCTTTTACGACAAGGTGCGGCAGGATGAGCTGCTGAAAGACATCTTTAACGAACGCATCGGCAACCGCTGGCCCGAGCACCTGGAAAAGATGTACTGTTTCTGGCAGACCGTATTACTGGAAGAGCATACCTATTTCGGGAATCCCTTTGCGCCTCACGCGCAGCTTCCGGTAGCCAGGGAACACTTCGACCGCTGGCTGCAGCTGTTCTTTAAAAACATCGAAGAGCAGTTCACCGGGGATAAGGCCACTGAAGCCTGCTGGCGCGCCGGCAAAATGGCCGAGATGTTCCAGGTGAAGATCGAATACTACCGCACACACCCTAATACTTCCATCATATAAACACCCGCATTTATGAACCAAGAACTTATTGAGCAGATCGAAAACAAATACCAGGAGCTGGGTGAAAACCCGGAGAATTATTTAAGGGGCCTGATCCATGCCAAGCCTATTAATTACTGGGATTACGTGGAAGTCGACACCCTGCTTTCTCTACAAAAAACACGAACAGATTTTAAGGATGAAGAGATCTTCATCATGTATCACCAGGTCACCGAGCTTACCCTCAAGATGATGATCCATGAGATCAAGCAGCTGGTATACGGACAAGCCGGGGAAGCGGTATGGATCGATAAGCTGGGACGCCTCTGCCGCTATACTTCCATGCTGATCAGCTCATTCGACATTATGAGGTCGGGCATGAGCTATGAAGATTATAACACGTTCCGCTATACCCTCACCCCAGCCAGCGGCTTTCAGAGCGCGCAGTTCCGGCTGATCGAGCTTTATTGCACCCGCCCGGAGAACCTGCTGAGCGAGGAAGGCGCCCGGCAGATACGCCCGGACACCGATATCCGCGATTACTTCGATCATCTTTACTGGAAAGAAGCCGGGCTCGATCGCAGCACCGGCAAGAAATCGCTTACCCTGCGCCAGTTCGAGCATAAATACCTCGACCGGCTTATTTCGCTGGCAAAAAAGATGAGAGGGAATACCCTCGAAGAAAAGATCAATAGCATGGACCAGCTCTCTGATCCGCTTAAAGAAAAGCTGAGAGAATTTGACCACCTGTACAATGTAGCCTGGCCGTTGGTTCACCTGCAGACCGCAGCGCATTACCTCGACCGCCAGGGCGAAAACAAAGCCGCGACCGGTGGCAGCGCATGGAAGAAATACCTTCACCCGGAATTCCAGCGACGCATGTTCTTCCCGGGCTTATGGAGCCCAGAAGAGCTGCAAAACTGGGGAACCCAGGCAACCGCACATGAAGAAAAACGCTAAACAGCATCTCTATAATAAGTCACAAAAAAGGGGGAATCTTTCCGGATTTCCCCTTTAAGAAGTGCACCTGCTGGTACGAAACCTAAGCTCAGTTTTTATATTAATTAAATGACTGTCTGAACTCCAACGGAGAAACAGAAGTCCGGTTTTTGAACAAGCGATGAAATGACTGCGAATGTTCAAAACCTAAATGATAGGCTATTTCAGATACGGACATGGTGGTAGTTGATAACAGCTCTTTTGCTTTTTCAATAACACGGTTTTGTATATGTTGCTGTGTTGTCTGCCCCGTATGTACCCGTAGCATATCGCTAAGATAATTGGGGCTTAAATTCAACTCGCTTGCTATCAATTGAACAGTAGGAATACCCTTGTCAGCCAACTTATCGTTTTTGAAATACCCGTCCAGCAAGGCTTCCAATTTTGTCAGCAGATCGTTGTTCGTTTTCTTCCTTGTCAAAAACTGGCGGTTATAAAAGCGGTCGCAATATTTTAGCAGCAGATCAATATTCGACACCAATAGATCTTGTGTATAAGCATCCATATTATCATCTGTCTCCTTGCTGATATTTTCTATAATATGCATGATGGATTTTTCTTCTCTTTCAGATAGGTGCAAGGCTTCGTTGCTCACATATGAAAAATATCCGTAGCTCTTGATCTCTGATGCTAAAGGATAGCCGTGGAAAAAATCGGGATGTACCACCAAAACAAAGCCTTTTACGCCATTGAGAAGCACATCTTCAAATTGAAGGACCTGGTGCGGAGCGATGAAATACATGATGCCCTCGTCAAAGTCATAATATTGCTGTCCGTATTTACATTTTCCGCCTGCACAATCTTTCTTTAAAGCAGCCACATAAAAATCGGTTGTAATTGCGCCCAAAATCGTTTCCGGCGCTAATTTTACCTCATCGAAGTTAAACACACTTATCAGCGGATTGGACGGTTTGTTCAATCCTAAAAACTGGTGCAAGGCACTTATGGACGATATTTTCGCCGGGGCTTTCATTTGCTGGTTGTCAGGTTTATACGTTGCTATTACTGTTTTTCTTTGGGGTTGAAAACTGTTCGTTTTTAATTTGCTCTATTCCTTGCCTGTAAGTCGTTACCTGAAATCCGGGAAAACGCTTTTTGAATTTAGAAACATCAAAGAGGTTGTCATGCTCATATCTCGGCAGTAATTCCTGTAACTCTTTTATCCTTTTATTGAAAAGAGCACCTATTTTAAATACAAACTTCGGAACAACAAAATACTTCAATTCTTTACCATAAACTTCGGAAGCCGTTGCAATAAATTCTTTGTAAGTGAGATTATACGCGAAAAAATTCTACTTTATTAT
>CALNCF010000171.1 GCA_937875035.1 uncultured Sphingobacteriaceae bacterium
CGTTGATAAAACGTACGTAATCTCCGATCTTAAAATTCATGGCGTTGCTGTTTAATGTATAAAAAAGGCCGGCCCTGGTGGCCAGCCTTTCCTTGTTAACCTAATAAAACCTTCTTGGTGGCATCGAGTATCGCGAACGATCGCTCGGAGCTGGCTGCTTCCGAATAGGTGCGCAGCACGGGCTCGGTACCCGATGGGCGGATCATCACCCATTCTCCGTTGCCGAGGGGGAACTTAAACCCGTCCATATCTTCTGTTCTTTCTACCTGGTAAGGGCCGAATGCCGTGTATTTGCCGGACCGGCAGTTCGCGATGATCTCCTGCTTCAGGGCTTTGTCGAGGTGCAGGTCGTAGCGTTCTACCGCGAACGAGCCGACTTCTGCATATACTTCTTCGATCAGCTCCCGTAGGGATTTTCCTGTCTTTGCCATGAACTCCCAGATCGTTAGCCCGATCCAGATGCCATCGCGTTCCGGGATATGCCCGGCGATCGCGATCCCGCCCGACTCTTCGCCGCCAGCGAGGAAAGGATGCGCGTTTTCCTGGATCAGCTCGCAGATATATTTGAAGCCGATCTTGGTGGTGGTATGAGGAATATGGTACAGCTTACACATGTCTTCGATCTTGCGGGTGCAGGAGAAGGTCGTGATCACCTGTCCGTCGAGCTTCTTGTATTTCTTGAGGTATTGGATGAGCAGCAGGATGATGTGATGGGAGTCTACGAACTCACCCTCTTCATCGTACAGCCCGATCCGGTCGGCATCGCCGTCGGTAGCCAGCGCTGAATCGATATTCTGGGAGATCTTGATCATCTCCGACAATTCCTGCAGATTCTTATGGATCGGTTCCGGTGCCTGTCCGTCGAAGCCCGGGTTATGCTCGCAATGCAGGAAGGTCGCATCCGGAAGGATCCTGCGGATCACATTCTGCCCCGCGCCATACATGGCATCATAGGCAAAATTCATCCCCGAATTACGGATCGCATCCATATCGAAATTCGCTTCCACATGCTCGCAGTACATGGTTTCCATGTCGATCATTTCGATCAGTCCCTGTGCCTGGTATTCTTTTAAAGCAGCAGTTTGCAGGCTGACGCTTTCCGGGATGCTGTCTTCGATCTCGCTGATCACCTGTGGGGTAGCCGGACCTCCGTAATCGGCTTTGATCTTAAACCCATTGTATTCGGGCGGGTTGTGGCTGGCCGTAATGATGATCCCTGCGCTGGCCTGCAGTTTTACGGTAGCCAGCGAGATCATCGGGGTAGAAACGAAATCGTTCGATGCCATATATACCTTAATGCCCTGAGATGCCATCACCCTGGCCACCGTTTCTGAAAACAGCTTACCGGCGAAGCGGCAATCGTTCCCTAACGCAATGGACGGATGATCATAATTTTTCTTTAGCCATAGCGCGGTTGCGTAGCTTACGCGTTCTACATTGTCTGTGGTAAATTCCCGGGCAATAATTGCTCTCCAGCCGTCTGTTCCGAATTTGATCTGTATCATACTGTTTTAATTCCTCTTGCTCTGAATAAGATGTGTCAAAAAAATGGGTTCGTGTATGTTTAGCTTCCTGCTTTTCGTACCTTGAAAACAGGGCAGCCGTAAAAATATTAATTTCCACCAGCTAATAGCACATTTAAGGGATTAATTCTCCATGAAAACGGTTTTATAGGATACGATGATCGTACAAGAACGATCTTTCCTTTATCCGGAAGAGAATAGATTAAGTATAATG
>CALNCF010000172.1 GCA_937875035.1 uncultured Sphingobacteriaceae bacterium
ATGGTAGGCTTCGAGAAACCAAAACGGTCGGAGATCTCACCGGCGGTCAGGTCCCCGTCCTTCAGCAGCTCCAGGATATCCCGCCTCGTCGGGTCATTTAAAGCTTTGAAAACACTGTTCATCTCACGTATATATATTTAGACAAATATCTAAATATATATACGTATAAATCAAGGCGGAAAACCACACAAAAACATAACTCACTGATAATGTGAAAATAAGGCTATTTTCAGGAGGAAGAAAAAAGGAGGGTGAAACGCCTGAAAGCCAACGAGACAAAGCTTTTCAAAGTTTTCAACAATGTTGAATAAAAAAGATGGACAATAATTTGAATTATTCAACAATATGTACTTTTTTTATACAACAAGCCTGTGCAAGACAGCTGAAACGTAATACAATTAACTAATTCCAACATATAACATTAAATTGAAACAAAAATGAACAAAGCAGAATTAATCGAAGCAATGGCTTCAGAAACAGGCTTAACAAAAGCAGATGCAGGCAGAGCGTTAGACGCATTTATCGGTGCAACCAGCAAAGCCCTGAAAAAAGGAGATAAACTTACATTAGTAGGTTTCGGTACTTTTTCTGTAAACAAAAGACCAGCAAGAACAGGTCGTAACCCAAAAACCGGTAAAGCAATTAAAATTGCTGCCAAGAAAGTAGCAAAATTCAAAGCAGGAACTGCGTTAGCGAAAACTGTTAACAAGTAATTCCTTCTAACAAAAGTATCAGAGCGGTGTGGTTTCCACGCCGCTTTTTTTGTGCCCGTCGTACCCGGGATCAGGACATAAAAAAACCCGGAACAAATGCTCCGGGTTTCCTATAATGTTCCGTATCCTGACTACTTCACTGAATCAATCACCGCTTTAAAAGCTTCCGGATTGTTCATTGCTAAGTCAGCAAGCGTTTTACGGTTCAGGTCGATGCTTTTCGCATGCAGCTTACCCATAAATACAGAGTAAGACATACCATGAGCGCGGGCACCTGCATTAATACGCTGAATCCATAATGCTCTGAATTCTCTTTTCTTAACTTTTCTGTCACGATATGCATATTGCATACCTTTTTCCAGCGTGTTCTTCGCAATGGTGAACACCTTACTTCTGGAACCCCAGTAGCCTCTCGCGGCTTTCAGGATTTTCTTTCTTCTGCGTCTCGCAGCAACTACGTTAACCGATCTAGGCATAGTTTGTTGTTTTAGTAATCAGCGTCTGTTTAAAGATCTTGTAAGACTGATTCCCTGGTTAAAAAATTAATTAGTTTACTTGTTCCGTCTCTCCGGATGTCGTTGCAGGATTACTTACCCATGCAAAGCATTCTTTTCACGTTACCCATATCCGAATCGGCAACTAAAGCAGTGTTCGTAAGATTACGTTTTTGCTTAGTCGTTTTCTTCGTCAAGATGTGACGCTTGAAAGCGCTTTTGCGGGCGATCTTTCCTGTTCCAGTGAGCTTAAAACGCTTCTTAGCACTGGAATTGGTCTTCATTTTTGGCATCGCTCTGATTTATTTATTAAAAATTAAAAATCTATTTAACCGGCGTTTTTCCAGCTTTCGGGGCAATCGAAATGAACATTCTCTTACCTTCGAGCTTCGGAAGCTGCTCTACCTTACCCACTTCTTCCAATGCCTGGGCGAAGCGAAGCAATAAGATCTCGCCATGCTCCTTATAAACAATGGCGCGGCCTTTAAAGTGAACATAGGCACGCACCTTCTCTCCTGCTTCCAGGAACTTGATGGCATGCTTCAGCTTAAAGTCAAAATCGTGATCATCGGTATTAGGCCCGAAACGAATCTCCTTGATGATCGTTTTCTGAGCTTTCGCCTTGATCTCTTTCATTTTCTTCTTTTGCTCGTAGATAAACTTGTTATAGTCTACAATACGGCAAACAGGCGGCACTGCGTTCGGAGAGATCTCTACTAAATCGAGACCCTGTTCTTCTGCAATTTCCAGAGCTTCTTTAATCGAATAGACCTTTGGCTCTATCCCGTCGCCTACTAAACGAACCTCGGTGGCGCGGATAAAGTTGTTGATCTTGTGTTCTGGTTCTCTTCTTCTATCAAACCTGTTATGAGGTCTTGAAGGTGTAAATTGCTGTGCTATTGGTATTTCCTCCTAAAGTTTATATTAACTACCTGTTATTTTTCTTCTTAAACGGCCATTTCTTTTTTCATCAGGCCGGCGAACTCTTCGATCGACAATACACCCAGATCCCCTTCTCCATGCTTTCTGACGGCCACTTTTCCATCCGCTTCTTCCTTTTCACCGATGATCAGCATATATGGGATTTTTTTCATCTCCGCATCACGGATCTTCTTCCCGATCTTCTCATCCCGGTTGTCTACGAGCCCGCGAATATCGTAATAATTCAGAGATTCTGAAACTTTTTTTGCATAATCTGCGAATTTCTCGCTTATAGGCAGAATGATATATTGGTCTGGACTGAGCCATAACGGGAACTTCCCGGCACAGTGCTCGATGAGCACCGCGATGAAACGCTCCAGCGAGCCGAAAGGCGCACGGTGAATCATCACCGGGCAATGCTTCTGGTTGTCGCTGCCGGTATATTCCAGCTCAAAGCGGATCGGCAGGTTATAATCCACCTGGATGGTTCCCAATTGCCAGCGCCGTCCGAGGGCATCTTTCACCATGAAATCAAGTTTTGGCCCGTAGAAAGCAGCCTCCCCAAGCTCTACTCGTGCTTTCATTCCCTTTTCTTCGCAAGCTTCCAGGATAGCGCGTTCCGCTTTATCCCAATTCTCGTCTGTACCGATGTATTTCTCTTTGTTTTC
>CALNCF010000173.1 GCA_937875035.1 uncultured Sphingobacteriaceae bacterium
ATTAATGCTCTACAACCGGCCCGATCTTTCCTATAAAGTTTTTCAGCAGATCCGTAACGTTCGGCCAACCCGCCTGTATTTCGCGGTGGACGGTCCGAAAGAAGGCGACCGCAAGGATGCGCTTTCCTGCGAACAGTGCCAGCAACTGGTGCACCTGGTCGACTGGCCTTGCGAAGTAAAGGTGCTTTTCAGGGAAAAGAACCTGGGCTGTAAGGCGGCCATTATCGAAGCCATTACCTGGTTCTTTAAGCATGAAGAAGAAGGCATCATCCTGGAAGATGATTGCCTGCCCGATACTACTTTCTTTTATTTCTGCAATGAGTTGCTGGAATATTACCGTGACGACCACACCGTTGGCCATATCGGCGGATGTAATTTCCAGGAAGGAAACATTCGCGGAGACGCGAGCTATTACTTTGGCAGACTGGGCCACTCATGGGGCTGGGCTACATGGAGAAGAGCATGGAACCTGTATGATGCCAGTGTAAGGAGCTTCCCTGAATTCGTGAAAGAAGATCGCTTCAGCAGATATGACATATCGTTTGCCGAAAAGCTATACTGGTTCGAAAAGTTTGACAAGTGCTACAAGAACAAAGTAAGCACCTGGGATTACCAATGGCTGTACACCATGATGAACAACGGGCTTAAATCGATCACCCCGAACCATAACCTGGTTTCGAATATCGGTTTCGATAACCGGGCCACACATACCAAGAAGGTTCAGAACAATAGCGTGGCCAATATACCGACGCGCCCGATCCTGGTGATCACCCATCCGCATAACCAGGAGATCAACAAGGCTGCCGACCAGTTCAGCTATACCCGTTTGTTCAAGCGTTCGTTTGCAGGAAACGTATTGCGTTTTGCGTATTACCTTTCTTTCCATACCAACCGTTTCAAACCGTTCCGCAACGTTTCCCTGAAGTATATCAAACCTAAATTCGAGTCGATTCTACGCCTGTTTTAGAACGATACTTTTTCATCAGTTAACACGAGAGCAGATCTCCAAGCTATTGGCATCCTGCGGTCATTTTATTACATTTGAACCTTACCATCAACCGTAAGCACATGAATGTTTCTAAAATGGCCGCAACTCTCATCGGATCAGAAATTATAAAGATCGGAGGAGAGGTGAACGAGATGATCCGCAAGGGAAAACAGATCTGTAACCTGACGATCGGCGACTTCGACCCTTCTATTTACCCGATACCCGCGGAACTCCAACAGGAAATACTAAAGGCTTACCAGGAAGGTTATACCAATTATCCTCCGGCAAACGGAGAGGCTCCGCTACGCGATGCCGTATCCTCTTTTTTAAAGACCTGGGGTAACCTGGATTATACGGCTAACGACATTCTGGTGGCAGGCGGCTCAAGACCCCTGATCTATGCCGCTTACCTGGCATTGATCGATCCCGGAGACAAGGTGGTGTTCCCTGTACCCAGCTGGAACAACAACCATTATTGTCACCTTTCGGGAGCAGAGCCCGTGATGGTAGAAACCAGCCCGGAGAATAATTTCATGCCGACGGCTGCCGAGATCGCTCCGCATTTAAAAGGCGCCACCCTGCTTGCACTATGCAGTCCGCTGAACCCGACCGGAACCGTGTTCTCGAAAAAAGACCTGGAAGAGATCTGCGATCTTGTGATCGTAGAAAACAAGAGCCGTCCGGAAGGAAGCAAACCTTTGTACATCCTGTACGACCAGGTGTACTGGATGCTGACCTTCGGCGAAACGAATCATTACGACCCGGTGAACCTTCGCCCGGAATTAAAGGAATATGTTGTTTACATCGACGGGATCTCCAAGGCGCTCGCCGCTACAGGGGTGCGCGTAGGGTGGTCGTTCGGACCAGCTCATGTGCTGGATAAGATGAAAGCCATACTCGGGCACGTGGGTGCCTGGGCGCCTAAGGCAGAGCAAGTGGCCACCTCAAAATATATCATCCAGAAAGATCTGCTCGGCTCATTCCTGTCATCGTATAAACAAAAATTACAGCAAAGCCTGGACGCGCTTTATCATGGCTTCCGGCAATTGAAAGACGAAGGACTTCCTGTAGATGCGATATCACCGATGGGCGCTATTTACCTCACGGTAAAAGTGGATATCAACGGGCGTAAAACAGCCGCAGGCAAAACCATTGCGAACAGCATGGATGCTACTTCATACCTGCTCGAAGAAGCCAACCTGGCCATGGTTCCCTTCAAGGCTTTTGGCTCCTCGGCGGAGTCTACCTGGTTTCGCCTTTCGGTAGGCGCTGCATCCCAGGAAACTATTCTTGCATCACTTCCACGACTGAAAGAAGCGCTTCAAAAATTAAACTGATCATTCATTAAAAAATGAACATAAAAAAAGACCGGCTCATCACCGGTCTTTTTTATTTATTCTGCACAAATCCTGTTACTTGAGATAGAGCTCCAGCTCAACCCTTCTGTTCTGCGCCTTACCGGCAGCCGTTTTATTGCTGGCTATCGGGCGGCTTGCTCCATAACCGGTCGCTTCCAGACGTGATTCAGGCACCTGGCCTTTCACCATCAGGTAAGATTTCACGGCATCTACACGGGCCTGCGATAACAGCATATTGGCTTCGTCTTTTCCGACATTGTCGGTATGACCACCGATACGCAGGTTGTCGAACCCTTGCGGTTTCCCTGACGCAATGATCTCATCCAGCATTGGATATGAAGTGGTCTTCAGTGTTGCTTTACCGGTTTCAAAGTTGATTCCGCGGGTAGCAAACTGTAAACGTTTTTTCACTTCTTCCTTAATTACCGGACAACCCTGGTTCTTCGGATCACCCGGAGTGGTCGGGCATTTATCTTCTGAGTCGATCACACCGTCACCATCGGTATCGGCAGGACAGCCATTCGCATCTACTTTAATTCCTTTCTTCGTATCAGGGCATTTGTCCATCGCATCTTCCACACCATCGCCATCGGTATCAGGACAACCCTGGAAGATATCCAGTCCCGGTACATTCGGACACCTGTCTTTCGAATCTTCAAAGCCATCACCATCGGTATCAGGACAGCCGCCAAAGCGTGCAAGACCTGCAACTTCCGGACATTTATCATCCTTATCCGCTATACCGTCGCCGTCACGATCCGGGCAACCGAAGAGCTCTTTCGTTCCCGGCTCTGTCTTACACTGATCCAAGTAATCTGGTACCCCGTCGCCATCCAGGTCTACCGGGCAACCCTTGCTGTCTACCACTACACCAGGAGGTGTATCCGGGCATTTATCTCTTTTATCAGGCACCCCGTCGCCATCGGCATCCTGCGCTTTACGCAACCCGAACACCAGACCCAGGTTGTGCTGGAGGTACATATCATTGTCTCCGCCTTTTACACCATCCCAGGTATCATTACCCGGCAGGTTCAATGTGTTGCTGATCTCAAGTCCTACACGATCGTTAAACCGGAAGAGGATACCCGCACCGACCTTAAAATTGAGAACGATCTCTTCGTCGGTCCCGTCACGGTTGGAATTGATCAGGCCGATGGCACCAACCCCACCTGTCAAGAAAGGAGCAATAGCCGCATCTTCATTAAAAAGATAGCCGTTGTCCAGCTTATATTTCAGGTTCAGATCGAGTGAGTGGAAATCGGTATAGAACCAGTTTTCAGGACTCTTCGCATCATATTGAACCTGCGTATAGGAATACCTTTCCATTAAATTAAACGACCGGTTCAGGTAATGCTGTAAAAACAGTCCCCCACCCGGCAAGGGATGATCGAACTGGTAGAATTTACTCCCGGAAAGGTCTCCCTTGTATTCAGAAATAGACCCGAAAACACCAACGGATGTACCTCTCTGAGCCATCGCACTGCCAACTCCCGACACTACGAGCACAGCTGCGAGAAGCAGCTTAAAGAGTTTACTTTTTTTCATAACTAATGGATTTAGGTAAGAGGTATAGTGATTAATTGCTTTTATTTGTTTCATAATTCATAGCGAAATTGCGTGCCAGCCATACAGCATGCTTTCCTGCTCATCTTATTATGATCCTTATGAAAGGAAAAATATATCTTATTCCTACTCCTTTGAATGAAGACGCAGCAATTACAGCGTCTTTGCCTCAGCATGTTTTGCATATATGTCAGAACATACGTTATTATATTGTCGAAAATGAAAAAACCGCAAGGAAATTCCTGAAACAAGTTGAGGTAAAATATCCACAAAATCAACTGGTAATTTACATTTTGGACAAGCATCATCAGAAAGACTACAGCTCGTTCCTGAAAGATGCGGAAGAGGGAAATGACATGGCTGTGCTTTCGGAAGCCGGCTGCCCCGGCATTGCCGACCCGGGCGCGGATATTGTGCAGATCGCACATCGTAAGCAATTAAAAGTAGTGCCGCTTGTAGGGCCTTCGTCCATTACTCTTTCCCTGATGGCTTCAGGCTTCAACGGGCAGAGCTTCACCTTTCACGGTTATCTCCCGATAGATAAAGCTGCGCGCTCCAAAAAGATCCAGGAGCTGGAGCGTCTTTCTGAAAAGCTGGACCAGACACAGCTCTTTATCGAAACCCCTTTCCGTAATAATTCACTTATGGACGACCTGCTGAGAACCTGTAAGCCGGGTACACGCTTGTCTGTTTCCTGCGACCTTACAGGGGAAACGGAGCTTATCGCCAGCCAGACCATTGCACAGTGGAAAAAAGAAAAGCCAGACCTGCATAAGCGTCCGGCTATCTTTCTTTTATATAAAGGAGTTTGATTACCCGTGTATCGTTTCCTTGTTACCGTATTTAGCAATGATCGTGGCTTCGTAGTCTAAAAATTCCTGCCAGCGCTTGTCCACATCTTCCCCGGCTGCATATTTTTTAGCCAGCTTAATAAACATGGTGTAATGTGTGGCTTCGGAGATCATCAGCTCATGATAAAAAGCCGCGAGTTCAGGATCTTTGATGTTTTGTGAAAGCACCCGGAAACGCTCACAGCTCCGCGCTTCGATCATTGCGGAAACCAGCAGGCGGTCGATCAGCACGATATGCTTTACATGGCCCTTGCGTACAAAGAGGTTGAGATCGTTCACATAATCATCCTTCCTGCGGGTACCGAACTCATAGCCCCTCGCAATAATAAATGCATGCACCCTGTGAAAGTGCTCCATCTCCTCGCGCACAAGCTCCACCATCTGCTCCACCAGATCGGTATACTCCGGGAACTGCACGATCATATTAATCCCGTTGGTAGCAGCCTTCTGCTCGCACCAGGCATGATCTGTGAGTACTTCTTCTATATTCGACTCCACGATGTTCACCCATCGCGGGTCAGTGGCTAACTTTAGTCCTAACATTTCTTTATCACATTTAAAAACCCGAATTTCGGGAATTATCACGACTTATCAGGTATGAGCGCGCCATTAGCAGAACGATTAAGGCCAGATTCACTGGATCACTATATCGGCCAGAAACACCTGGTGGGTGAGGGCGCCATTATGCGCAAAGCCATTGAATCGGGCAACATACCCTCCATGATCTTCTGGGGTCCGCCCGGGGTGGGCAAAACAACCCTGGCCAATATCATCTCCAAACAGCTTAAAAGACCTTTCTATTCCCTGAGCGCTATTAATTCGGGCGTGAAGGATATCCGCGAAGTGATCGACCGCGCTAAAAGCGACGCATTCTTCGGCACCAACAACCCCATTCTTTTTATTGATGAGATCCACCGCTTCAGCAAATCCCAGCAGGATTCGCTGTTAGGCGCCGTGGAAAAGGGGGTGATTACCCTGATCGGCGCAACCACCGAGAACCCTTCGTTCGAGGTGATCTCCGCCTTGCTTTCCCGCTGCCAGGTTTACGTGCTGAAGCACCTGGAAAAGGAAGACCTGGAATCGCTGATCGATCATGCCATTCATCATGACGTGGTGCTGAAGAAGAAAAAGATCGTGATCAGGGAAAACGAAGCCCTGCTCCGTTTATCCGGTGGCGATGCCCGCAAGCTGCTGAATGTGTTCGAGCTCGTGGTGCAATCCATGGATAACGAAAAGAAGATCGTGATCGATAATGATATGGTGATGCAAATTGTGCAGCAGAATATGGCGATCTATGATAAGGGCGGCGAGCAGCACTACGACATTATCTCTGCCTTTATTAAGTCGATCAGGGGCAGCGATCCGAACGCGGCCGTGTATTACCTGGCCCGTATGCTCGAAGGAGGGGAAGACCCTTTGTTCATTGCGCGCAGACTGGTGATCCTGGCATCCGAAGATATCGGGAATGCCAATGCCAACGCGCTGCTGCTGGCCAACAACTGTTTCCAGGCGGTGAACATGATCGGTATGCCGGAGGGTCGCATTGTGCTGGCTCAGACGGTTACCTACCTGGCTTCTTCTGCCAAAAGCAATGCCTCTTATGAAGCCATTAATTCGGCGCAAATGCTGGTACAGCAAACCGGGGACCTCCCTGTTCCCCTGCACCTGCGCAATGCACCTACCAAGCTTATGAAAGACATAGGCTACGGAAAAGACTATAAATACGCGCATAGCTACGAGGGTAATTTCACCTCGCAGGAGTTCATGCCGGAAGAGATCGCTGGCACGAAATTGTATGATCCGGGTAATAACGCGCGGGAGCGCGAGCTGAGAAATTTCCTGCGTTCTTTGTGGGATAAGAAGTACGATTATTAGCATTACCCATAAATTCTATTCTTATGAAAATTGCGATTGTCACTTACCAGGAGCTGAATGTTTTTAAGTCGGATGTTCCGAATGAGGACGAGATGCTGCTGAACCTTTTTCACCATAAGGGCTACAGCCCCTCTTATACAATCTGGGATGACGAAAGCGTAGACTGGTCGCAGTACGATGCCCTGATCATTAAATCTACATGGGATTATTTCTTTGATAAGATCGACCGTTTTTACCAATGGCTCGAGCATATCCAGTCGTTGGGCCTTCGCTGCTTCAACGCGCCCGACCTTGTCCGCTGGAATGCCGATAAGATCTACCTCAAAGATATTTCCGGGCAGGGTTTCCGGACTGTACCCACGCTTTATATAGACAAAGACCTGGCGTTCGAGGTCAGTGAGTGCAGAGGGCTTCGGCGTCGGCTGGGAGACGCCGGCGTAGCACGTGATTTCGTTCTCTGGCT
>CALNCF010000174.1 GCA_937875035.1 uncultured Sphingobacteriaceae bacterium
TTTAAGAGCAAAAAGTTCTCGGCTCTGTGCGAACAGATCGAAAGCCAGGAGAACTGCGCTTCCGATATCGAAAAATCAGGCGCGAAAAAAGTAAGCCTCAAGGGCAGCAGCTTTATTGAAGAAGCTCTCAGCTTCGAGAAAGACCCTAATTACATCAGCAAGAGTTTATCCCTTCGTTCATTAAGACACGAGAACAAGCTGATCCAGCTTTGTTTCCCTCCAGTACTTACACAGCCTCCGAACCTGGCTTAAGAGATCCTTTATTATTTCTTAGTTAAGACACCATGGCACCGGGTTTATCCCCTTGCGCACATTTTTCTGTGCACATACCGGAAACGGCTGCCGAATGGATTCATTTATAGTGTAAGATCTAACTTATTATGTCATTTCAAAAATATTTTCTCGCCAAGAATCTGAAAAAAGATTTGCCGGCCAGTATCGTGGTATTCCTCGTGGCTTTGCCATTGTGCTTAGGGATCGCGATGGCCTCCGGAGCTCCTTTATTCGCAGGACTCTTAACAGGTATAATCGGCGGTATCGTAGTTGCTTCGCTGAGCGGATCTCAGCTTAGTGTCAGCGGACCTGCCGCGGGCTTAACGGTGATCGTGCTCAATGCCATTACTCAATTGGGCGCATACGAGATCTTCCTGCTCGCGGTTGTGATCGCAGGATTGATACAGATCATCCTGGGCCTCGTAAAGGCCGGGACGATCGGTAATTACTTTCCATCCAGCGTAATCGAAGGAATGCTTGCCGCCATCGGGATTATCCTCATCCTGAAACAAATTCCGCATGCCATCGGCTATGATGCCGACTACGAAGGGAATGAAAGCTTCGTACAGCCAGACCATGAGAATACATTCAGCGGGATCATCTCCGCGCTGAGCAGGGTCAGCTATGGTGCGGTCATTATCAGTACCCTGTCCGTCCTGGTGCTGATCTACTGGCCGAAGATCAAAAAGATCGCGATGATCCCTGCGCCGCTGATTGTGGTGGTGCTGGGTGTCGGGCTGAGCCAGCTGTTCAAAGGCAGCGCCAGCCTGGGGCTGAATGCAGACCAGATGGTACAGATCCCCGTGATAAAAAGCTTCACAGAGCTTACTTCGCTTTTTGTGCTTCCTGATTTCAGCGCTGTTTTCAATAAGGATGTGTGGACCGTAGCAGTAACGATCGCCATTGTTGCTTCACTGGAAACATTGCTCAGCATAGAAGCCTGCGATAAGATCGACCCGATCAAACGGGTAACCCCTACCAACCGGGAGCTGATCGCGCAAGGCGTGGGAAATTCGGTAAGCGGCTTACTCGGAGGATTACCCATGACCTCTGTAATTGTACGTTCCTCAGCCAATGTAAACGCAGGAGCACGGACCAAGCTATCCGCTATCCTCCATGCCACCTGGCTATTGGTTGCGCTTCTGTTCATACCCGTGCTCATCAATCATATTCCCTTATCCTGCTTAGCGGCGATCCTGCTTGTTACCGGCTTTAAGCTGGCCAGCTTAACATTGTTCAAACGGATGTGGAAGAATGGAAAGGACCAGTTCATCCCGTTTATCATTACGATCCTGGCTGTTGTATTTACAGACCTGCTTACGGGTGTAGCCATCGGTATGATGGTGGGTGTGTTCTATATCCTGCGTACCAATCTCCGCAATCCTTATTTCTATAAGCTGGAAAAAGAGGGTAGGCAAAAGGTATTGAAGCTTAAGCTCGCAGAGGAAGTATCGTTCCTGAATAAGGGAGCCATTCAATATACGCTGACCCATATTCCAAACGGAGCAAGGGTCATCATTGACGGTACCAATTCGAGGTATATCGACCGAGATGTGCTGGAGGTGATCGAAAACTTCCATGCGCATGCGCATACCAACAAGATCGATGTAGAGCTCATCGGAATTAAACCAAGGTACGAAGTGCCTAAACTGAAAGAACTCGTTGTTAACACTAAAGAAATTCAACAAAACTAAAATCACATGTCAACAAAAAATAACAATCATATAACCGCGCCGGAGATTCCGGCTAAAGTGACCAACACCAAGCAACCACACGATACTTCGCACATCTCCTACACGTCGCTGCTCGAAGGCAACAAGGAGTGGGTAGCGGAAACCCTCAAGGAAGATCCTGAATATTTCAACCGCTTATCGAACGGACAGAAGCCGCCGGTACTCTGGATCGGCTGCTCCGACAGCCGTGTTCCTGCCAACCAGGTGACCAATACGCAACCGGGTGAGATCTTTGTACACCGTAACATCGCGAACGTGGTGAACCATACCGACATGAACATGCTGAGCGTGCTCGACTATGCAGTGAACGTGCTGGAAGTAAAGCACGTGATCGTATGCGGGCATTATGGCTGCGGAGGCGTTAAAGCGGCGATGGGCAACGAGCAGTTCGGGCTTATTGATAACTGGCTGCGCCATATTAAAGATGTGTATCGTATTCACCAGTTCGAGCTGGACATGATCTCGGATGAAACGACACGTGTAAACAAGCTGGTGGAATGGAATGTGATCGAAGGCGCATACAACTTATGTAAAACTTCGATCGTGCAGAATGCCTGGGTAAAGGGCAAAGAACTGAACGTGCACGGATGGGTAGTGGACATACATACCGGACTGATCAAGGATCTGAAGGTATCGACTAATAGCAATGACAAACTGGGCAAAGTTTTTCAGATTGCTTAACCGCAGGATTTCCTGCAAAAAGAAAAAGTCTCCTGTACCGGGAGACTTTTCTTTTTTATTACGTGCGGATTATTCCTTATCCATGAAAGGATAACGGTAATCTCTCGCCGGGTCAAAGGTTTCTTTGATCGTACGCGGAGATACCCAGCGCAGCAGGTTGATCATCGAACCTGCTTTATCATTCGTACCTGAACCACGCGCGCCACCGAAAGGCTGCTGCCCTACCACCGCACCAGTACATTTATCATTGATATAGAAGTTACCTGCCGCATTCTGCAGCTTCTTAGTCGCAAGCGCAACAGCATAACGGTCCTGAGCGATCACAGCGCCGGTCAAGGCATAGATGGATGTTTTATCGACAGTATCCAGTATCTCATCGAACTTGTTCTCGTCGTACACATGCACCGTTAATACCGGGCCAAACAGCTCTTCGCACATGGTCACATAGAACGGATCAGGAGTAACGATCACGGTAGGCTCAATAAAGTAACCCTTGCTCTTGTCGTAATTACCACCTGCGATGATCTCTACGGAAGCATCGTTCCTGGCATTGTCGATATACTTAGCCAGCTTGTCGAACGATTTCTCGTCGATCACGGCATTGATAAAGTTTCCGAAATCTTCTGTCGGTCCCATCTTAAAGGAAGCGATGTCTTTCACCATCTTCTCTTTCAGGGCAGGCCATAATTTTTTCGGGATGTATACACGTGAAGCCGCTGAGCACTTCTGTCCCTGGAATTCGAACGCACCGCGTAAGATCGCTGTATTCGCCACATCCAGGTCGGCAGATTCGTGAACAAGGATGAAATCCTTTCCACCTGTCTCACCTACAATGCGCGGGTAAGTCTTGTATTTATGAATATTGGTTCCGATCGATTTCCAGATATCCTGGAAAACCGCAGTAGATCCTGTAAAGTGGATCCCTGCAAAATCAGGGTGCGCGAAGATCACCTCGCCTGCATCCGGTCCGGAAACATATACCAGGTTAATTACACCTGGAGGAACGCCTGCCTCGCGGAAGATTTCCATGAGCACCTGCGCTGAATAGATCTGTGTATTGGAAGGCTTCCATACCACCACGTTCCCCATCATCGCTACCGATGTAGGCAGGTTACCTGCAATGGCGGTAAAGTTGAAAGGTGTCAGAGCAAACACGAATCCCTCCAGCGGGCGCTGCTCGATACGGTTCCAGATACCCTTTGCCGAATCTACCTGCTGGTGATAGATCTCCGACATATAAGCCACATTATATCTTAAAAAGTCAATGATCTCGCAAGCCGAATCGATCTCTGCCTGGAAGGCGTTTTTCGACTGTCCCAGCATAGTAGCCGCGTTCAGCTTGTAACGGTACGGACCGGCGATCAGCTCCGCTGCTTTCAGGAAGATAGAAGCACGCTGTTCCCAGGGCATATCAGCCCAGTCTTTCTTTGCTTTCAGCGCTGCATCGATCGCTGCCTGTACATGTGTTTTATCACCCTGGTGATAATGGCCCAGCACATGCTGGTGATCGTGCGGGGGATGCAGGGATACCTTCTTTCCTGTTCTCACTTCTTCTGCCCCGATATACATAGGAATATCAATCGTTTTAGCACGTGCATCCTGTAACGCAGCTTTCAGATTCGCTCTTTCCCGGCTGCCCGGTGCATAGTTCAAAATCGGCTCGTTCACCGGTTTCGGCACCACATAAAATCCTTTTGACATATTTTTTTTATTTTGATAGACAAAGATAACATTTCGGGCAATTTTATCGTACGAAGCGCCTGAATATCACAAACCCCGGCAGCGTCCGGGCTTAATCCATATTTAACAGTAAACACGGCCCATAGTTCCCGAATTTTTATATTTTTACCTGATGAAGTTTCTGCGAACCATATCATTTCCTCTTGCGGTGATCTATTGGATGATCATTGTGTTCCGTAACAAACTTTATGACTGGAATATCCTGAAATCAAAAAGCTTTTCCACGAAAGTGATCTCCGTCGGGAACCTTTCCGTAGGAGGCACCGGTAAAAGTCCTACCATCGAATAACTGATCCGTTTGCTGAAAGATGATTTTCGTATTGCGACCCTGAGCAGGGGCTATGGCCGGCGTACCAAGGGGTATGTAGAAGCGAATTCGCATTCTTCTCCGGAAGAGATCGGTGATGAGCCTACGCAGTTCAAGCAGAAGTTCAACGAAATTACGGTGACGGTTTGCGAAGACCGTGCCCTGGCACTGCAAGACCTGGAAAAACGTTTCGATGTGGTATTGATGGATGACGCTTTCCAGCACCGCCGGGTGAAACCGGGCATACAGATCCTGCTATTCGATTACAACAAGGTGTTCGATACAGATTGGATGATGCCCTTAGGCAACCTGCGCGAACCGATGAAAGGCCGCTCGCGTGCGAACATCATCCTTGTAACCAAAACACCCAAGATATTTTCGCCCATGGAGCGCAGGAGAGTGGAATCGAAAATACAGATCTACCCGCATCAGCAGGTCTTCTATTCCTACCTGAAATACGGGGCGCTCAGTCCGCTTCATGAACACCCGCAGGAGAGCCTTAAGACCTTTGAAAACCTCGACAAGAAAACACAGATCATCCTCATCACGGGGATCGCGAACCCGTCTTTATTACTTGCTCATTTCGAGCAGCTCAAGCTGAAGAACCTCATCCACCTGGATTATCCCGATCATTACCGCTTCACGCAGGCCGACATCGAGAAGATCCGCAATACGTATACAGGCATTGCCTCGGACAACAAGATCATCATCACGACTGAAAAAGATGCGATGCGGCTCCGGCACCCGAAGTTCGAAAATGCGCTGAAAGAATTACCTGTTTATTATTTACCTATCGAATCTGAACTGCACGAAAAAGACAAGGAAGCATTCGACCAAATCATCTTAAATTATGTCAGATCAAATTAATAACACCACCGAATATATCCAGCGCGTTACGCAGAACTTCCAGCCCCAGTATGGCATTATACTCGGCACAGGGCTCGGAGGACTGGTAAAGGAAATAGAGATCGAATACGAGTTATTGTATTCCATGATCCCTGATTTTCCCATCGCTACGGTAGAGTTCCATACAGGCAAGCTGATCTTCGGAACGCTGAGCGGGAAGAAGGTCGTAGCCATGTCGGGACGTTTCCATTATTACGAAGGGCACAGCATGCACCAGATCACCTTCCCGGTGAGGGTGATGAAAATGCTGGGCATCGAGCGCCTGTTCATTTCGAACGCGTGCGGCTGCCTGAACCCGGATTACCGTAAAGGCGACCTGATGATCATCGACGATCATATCAACCTGCAACCAGCCAACCCCTTGGTGGGCAGGAATTACGAACAGTTCGGTCCGCGCTTCCCGGATATGAGCAGACCTTATGACCCGGAGATGATCAGGCTCGCGCAGGAGATCGCGAAAGCAGAAAATATTACAACCCACACAGGTGTATATGTAAGCGTAACCGGTCCGAACCTGGAAACCAGGGCGGAATACCGTTATTTAAGACTGATCGGCGGGGATGTGGTCGGCATGTCGACCGTACCCGAAGTAATTGTAGCCAACCATATGAGCCTGCCGGTGTTTGCCGTTTCGGTAATCACGGATGAGGGCTTCCCTGAAACCCTAAAACCGGTATCGGTAACGGAGATCGTGGAAGTAGCCAAGGCATCTGAACCTAAAATGACACTTATTATGAAAGAATTGATCGCCAAACTGTAATTTCGGACCGTGAGAGCTGCGATCATCTTTTTAACCTGTTTCCTCTTTGCCTCGGTTTCGCCTGCGGCGGATTCGACCAAGACCTATACGGCCTCTACGATCCGTTTTGTGGGTCTGAAAGAACTACACCGGGATACCCTGGTGTTTCAGCAGATCGATACGACCCTGAACCAGGCCCAGATCTTTAACCCTGTATTTAAGGACAACCGTGCATCCCTGTATCTCGGCAACCTGGGTACGGCTTACCACGACCTGTTCTTTAACCCTGCGGGCAGCCTGGATTTCGATGAGGGCATGCATGCTTTCGACCTGTATCTTACCCGCCCCGAAGACCTGAAGTTCTATCGCACCCTTTCACCCTATTCCCGGCTGAACTATACCTGGAATCAAAAGAAAGAGCAGCTTTTCGAGCTCACTTTTGCGCAGAATATCACCCCACGCCTGAACTATGCGGTAAATTTCGGGAGATTGGTTTCGGAGGGAGATTACCAGCGTCAGAAAGCAGATCACCTGAACTTCGACGGCTCGCTTTGGTACCAGTCGAAGAACAAACGATACCTCGCCGTAGTCGCGTACATTTCCAACAGCCTGCGCGTGCAGGAGAATGGCGGCATTAAGAACGATTCGATCTTTCGTGTACCCTCACAACTGCAAACAGAGTTCGAGCCGGTGTTCCTGAGCAACGCGGAGAACCGTATCAGTAATTCGCACATCTATTTCAGGCAGTCGTATGACCTTGGTCCGAACGACAGCATTAAGCTGGATACAACCTATATTGCAAGGGTGATCCCACGCCACCGCTTCTCACACAGCATCGATCTGCATCAGCGTAAATACAACTGCTTTGAGAACAGCATAGACAGCATGTACGCGCTTACCCTGATCGATCCGGATAAGACCCGCGACCAGTTGCGTGTGCAGGAGCTTACGAATGAGCTGAGCTACCAGCTTTTCGCCAGGCACCGTTCGAATACAGGCGGCCCATTCCGCGGAACAACGATCGGGCTTAGCCTGAAACATCATTACGTTAATTACTACCAGCAGACCTTCGATACGCTTTTCCAATCGGTAGAACCGGGCATCAGCCTGAGCACCCTGATCGTACCTAAAGTGCGCCTGCTCGGCGCAGCGGGCAGTCATGTATACCTGAATAACGAAGGAGATTTCGCGCAGCATGCTTCGGCAGCCATACGCTACGAATTCGATCCTGAAGAGCATTACATACAGCTGGGCTATCGCCTGAGATCAGCGCTTGCTCCTTTCAATACTCAATACTTTTACTCCAATCATTTCAGCTGGAGCAACCGGTTTGATAATCTGGTTACTCATACTGCTGACCTGAACTACATCAACCGGAAATTAAGGCTCGAAGTAAAAGCTTCGGTTACCGATCTGAAGAATTATATCTATTATACTGATGCGGGTTACCCGGCACAATACACAGGTGCGATACAAGTGCTGGCTTTAGAGATCAGGAAAGACTTTACCCTGGGGAAATTTCATTTAGACAACCAGGTGATCGCACAGAAGAGTTCAGATGATGACATACTGCGTCAGCCATATCTTTATATGTTCAACAGCTTCTATTTTGAATCGTACGTGTTTAAAAAAGCGATGCGTCTTCGTACCGGTATCGACTCCAGGTATTATACATCCTATTATGGATATGATTATAGTCCGGCTACCTCGCAGTTTATCCAGGAGAACACGCTTGCTTTCGGCGATTACCCGGTGCTTGATTTCTTTATTGCTGCAAAAGTAAAGCGGGCGACCCTGTTGTTCAAGCTGGATCATGCTAACCAGCAGCTGAGCAAATCCGGCTACTATATGATCCGCAATTATCCTATTCCTGAAAGATCCTTCAAGATCGGCGTAAACTGGGCGTTCTACGATTAGTTACTCAAAAAACATAACCAAACAAAAAAGCCCCGCGATGTGCAGGGCTTTTTTTATTTCCGGGGATACCGGTTACTTCTTGTCGTTATCGTCAACCTCTTCGAAGTCTACATCAGTCACATCTTTTCCGTCTCCGCTTTGGTTTCCGTCTGCAGGATTCCCGGCAGCCGGATCAGCGCCTTGAGTAGCCTTATACATCTCTTCAGAAGCAGCATTCCATGCATTGGTCAGGTCAGCCTGGGCTGTTTCGATCTCTGCAAAGTTTTTGGAAGTATGCGCTTCTTTCAGTTTTGCCAGCGAGGTTTCGATCGCTGTTTTGTTTCCTTCTGAAAGCTTGTCTCCGTATTCCTTCAGCTGTTTCTCTGTCTGGAAGATCAGTGAATCGGCAGCGTTCAGCTTGTCCACTTCTTCTTTCGCGATACGATCCGATTCCGCATTGGCTTCTGCTTCCTGCTTCATCTTCTTGATCTCTTCGTCGGTCAGACCAGAAGACGCTTCGATACGGATCTTCTGCTCTTTTCCTGTTGCCTTATCTTTCGCACTTACATGCAGGATACCGTTCGCGTCAATATCGAATGTTACTTCGATCTGCGGAACACCTCTTGGTGCAGGCGGAATGCCATCCAGGTGGAATCTTCCGATCGTTCTGTTCTGGGCAGCCATCGGGCGCTCACCTTGCAGGATATGGATCTCTACGGTCGGCTGGTTATCAGATGCCGTAGAGAATGTTTCTGATTTCTTGGTCGGGATCGTCGTATTCGATTCGATCAGCTTGGTGAATACACCACCCATGGTTTCGATACCTAAAGACAGCGGTGTTGCATCCAGCAGCAGTACATCCTTTACATCACCGGTCAATACACCACCCTGGATCGCTGCACCAATGGCAACTACTTCATCCGGGTTCACGCCTTTCGAAGGTGATTTTCCGAAGAAATCTTCTACCGCTTTCTGGATAGCAGGGATACGTGTAGAACCACCCACCAGGATGATCTCGTCGATATCACCTACTGATAAGCCGGCATTTTTCAATGCACTACGGCAAGGCTCAATAGTACGTTTGATCAGGCTGTCGGCCAGCTGCTCAAACTTGGCACGTGTCAGGGTTCTCACTAAGTGCTTAGGCACCCCGTCAACAGCGGTGATATAAGGCAGGTTGATCTCTGACTGGGTAGTAGACGACAATTCGATTTTCGCTTTCTCTGCGGCCTCTTTTAAGCGTTGTAACGCCATAGGATCCTTACGCAGCTCGATGTTCTCGTCATTTTTGAATTCATCAGCCAGCCAGTCGATAATTACCTGGTCAAAATCGTCACCACCCAGGTGTGTATCACCATCGGTCGATTTCACTTCAAACACGCCATCTCCTAATTCAAGTATAGATACGTCATGCGTACCACCACCGCAATCGAATACGGCAATCTTCATATCCTTGTGCGCTTTATCCA
>CALNCF010000175.1 GCA_937875035.1 uncultured Sphingobacteriaceae bacterium
TTCCCATACGATCTTGATCTCGTCCCATTGCTCACGGTCGAATGATTCGCGGTTCGCTTCCACATAATCTACAAAGTGAGTATATACCGCCAACAGACGATCGGCGCCTACGTTGCTAAAGTCACCCTTCACATCGGCAGGCAATAAGCCGCCACGCAGCTTTTCCATTTTGGTTCTGGTGCGGTGCTCGGTATAAGAAGTCTTGAAATTATCCCATTTCTCATTCAGTTTACGGTATTCCGCATCTGTTTTTTCATCCAGCTTCTGAGCATCGTTCTCTACAGCGGCCCGCTTCACTTCATACTCACGTTCGAGGTCTGCCCATTCTCTGTCATAATAACGGTCGGCTGAATCGATACGGCTGTTTACATAAGCTCTGTAATCGTCGTATGATTTAGGACTCTTCTGTCCGCAGGCTACCAGGATCGCTGTCCCGGTAAGGCAGACTAACATGAACATCATTGATTTCCGTTTCATAATCTTGTTTTTTAAAAGGTTAATATTGGTTTACGCTGTATTCAACCAATCTTATACCAGCCCCTGCCAGGCTACCAGGGGCTACACGCCCGGGAAGCGGGGAATATATTTCCTCAGAAGCGGAAAGGGTACCCGGAAGCTCATACTTTGGCGATAAGGGACGTTTTATTTTTTACCACTGCGGATATATCCCTCAACGCAATTAATTCCACAATGTGCCGAATCCCTTCCTCACGATCCCACCTGCGAACGCGGGTATACGGCCTTTAGTCCTCCGGCACGGTTATTCTATACAGTATGTAAAATCAGTTCACACTTAAAAGAAAAATAATTATGTCTGACAATGGAAAAATTTTAAGCGCTTTGCTGCTCGGTGCAGCAGCAGGTGCCGTATTAGGCTTGTTATTCGCTCCGGGTAAAGGAAGCGATACCCGTAAGAACCTACAGGGAAGCGCAGAGGATCTGATCGGAAAGCTTTCTGACTCGATCAGCGAGGGAAAGGATATGCTGATGGGATTAAAAGACAGAGCCTTTGCCAAGGGCGAAGAGCTTAAGCACAAAGCCGTAGCGAAAGCGGAAGGCCTGAAAGACGCTGCAGAAGACGAGATCAACGCAGCTAAGCAGAAGATGAAACAATCTTCGCAAACCGCTTATTAATACAAGCCTGTGTTCATTAGCTGAAGTCGTTGTGTAATTCAGATATAACTAAGGAAGAAATCCCATGGAAGAACAAAATAAAATAGAAAAGCTGGCGGGCCATATACGCGAGTACGTGGAGACCCGGGTTGACCTGGCTATCATTAATATCCAGGACAAAGTATCGGATATCTTATCATCCATCGCATCGGTCGTTATATTGCTGATCCTGCTGATCTTTGTTTTATTTTTTACCAGTGTCGGGGTTGCGTGGTCTATCGGGCAACGTGTGAACGACCTGTCCATGGGATTTTATTATGTAGCGGGATTTTACCTCCTGGCCGGTATTGTAATATACATTGGCAGGGAAAAGCTGATCAGGCTTCCCATTATAAATGCACTCATTAAAAAGATAAACATCAATGAAGAGGATTGATACACTCCAGGAATTGCGTGCAGAACGGATCCGTTTACTTGCACGCAGGTATGAGCTCGAGGAAGCCATTAAGCAGGATGTGCAGGAGCTGAAAGCGGGCATCGCCCCGGTACTGGCCTTTTCGCAGGGTGCGGGGAACTTCTTCTCGGGAAAGAGCAACGGGATACTGGGTAATTCGGCAGGCTTCCTTGTCGACCTGCTGATGAAAAGCGTAGTGCTGCGGAACGCGGGATTTGTGACCCGCCTGGTGGTACCCTTCCTCATGAAGTTCGCCGCTTCGGGCTACGTGAATAACCATAAGGAAGAAGTGCTGGGATGGATCGGCAGGATGATCAATAAGTTCCGCGGGAAAAAGGATAAGGACCCGGAGCCTGCACCTACAAGCGACGAGCAGCATTATTCTGATCAGACCTTTATTTAAGAACAAACATAAAACATGAAAAAAGGCAGCGATAGAAATATCCCTGCCTTTTTCGTTCCGGTGAACCGGGGCAGCCTTAGTTCTTCTTGCCGGTCAGCACCACGATCACCCCTCCTGCCAGGATCACCATACCCAAGATAGGGTTCCAGTACACCGGCGTTTTTTCTTCTTTGTTGATCTCCAGCGGACCCATGTCTACTACTTTCTTCTTCGTGATCACATTAAAGCCTGTAAATACGGTCATCACGATACCGATGATGATCAGGATAATTCCAAGAGTTCTCATAATACATTGGTTTTAAAAGGTGAACTGATTTTATACTTCTCCTTAAAATAGTAATACCACGCTTTTAAACAGCCCTTTATATGCTCCCGCGCCAGACACCGGGGAATTTCATCCACAAATACAGGCAGTATGCCCTATGCGGCCCGCCGGTATCTGCCTGGGAACTGTTCCAGTAAACAGGCCAGGCGCAGGCAGACAGGCTTCGCCGGCCCGCGGCAGGCAACAGGCACCCTCCTTGTAAGTATTGGGCTACAGCGTATGTGATTGTTTACTTAAAAGAAATGCCCATGAAAAATGTGACCCAGCAATTACGTAAGACCAGGGACATCGCGATGGTAAAAAAAGAGGTGATCGGCAACCGCCTCACCGACTCTTTTGAGAACACCGCCAATATCACCCTGTTTGTCATCCGTTTTTTCAAAGAATTATTCTCCTTCCCTTTCGAGTTCAACGAGTTCCTGGTGCAATGCTATAAGATCGGGTATAAGTCGCTCTCGCTGGTGGGCATTACGGGCTTTATTATGGGACTGGTGCTTACCCTGCAATCGCGGCCCACGCTGGCCGAGTTCGGGGCAGAATCATGGCTCCCTTCAATGGTCGCCCTTTCGCTGATCAAGGAGATCGGGCCCGTGATCACGGCGCTGATCTGCGCCGGTAAAGTAGGCTCCGGTATCGGGGCAGAATTAGGCTCCATGAAGGTGACGGAGCAGATCGATGCGATGGAAGTATCGGGAATCAATCCCTTTAAATACCTGGTGATCACCCGTACCCTTGCCTGTACCCTGATGATCCCCTTGCTCATCATCTTCGCCGATGTGATCGGGCTTACGGGTTCCTTTATTGGCACGAATATCCGCGGCGACGTATCGTTCGTATTATTCTTTTCCCAGGCGATGGCTTCGGTGCATTTCATCGACTTTATCCCTCCCCTCATTAAATCCGTCATCTTCGGCTTCATTATCGGGATCGTAGGCTGTTACAAAGGATACCGTGTAAGGAACGGGACAGCCAGCGTAGGAAAAGCGGCTACCTCTGGTGTGGTCACCTCTTCCCTGGCCATCTTCGTAGTCGACATGTTGGTTGTACAGATCACTGATATCATCTCCTGAGCTTATGAAAGAAGAACTAACAGATCAACAGCCGAACAACCCCGGAGAAGAAGTGATCCGGATCGAGGGCTTATATAAATCGTTCGGGAAGAACAAGGTATTGCAAGGGCTCGACCTGAGCGTGAGGAAGGGCGAGAACGTGGTGGTGCTAGGGAAATCGGGCTCGGGTAAATCCGTACTGATCAAATGCCTCATCCGGCTGGAAAAGGCCGACGAAGGGGTTACTGCGGTACTTGGAGCGGATACCCAGCAGATGGATCAC
>CALNCF010000176.1 GCA_937875035.1 uncultured Sphingobacteriaceae bacterium
TATTAACACCATTGAAGGCGGTACGCACGTAGCGGGCTTCCGTCGCGGCTTAACCCGTACGCTGAAAGCATATGCCGAAAAATCCGGCCTGCTGAAGAACCTGAAAATGGAGATCACAGGAGATGACTTCCGCGAGGGACTTACAGCCGTTGTTTCGGTAAAGGTACAGGAACCCCAGTTCGAGGGTCAGACCAAGACCAAGCTGGGTAACAACGAGGTGATCGGTGCGGTGGATGTGGCGGTAGGGGAGATCCTGAATACCTACCTGGAAGAAAACCCGAAGGAAGCGAAAGCTATCGTTCAGAAGGTGATCCTGGCGGCTACGGCACGTCATGCAGCACGGAAGGCACGCGAGTTGGTGCAACGTAAGAATGTATTGACAGGAACCGGCCTGCCGGGTAAATTATCCGATTGCTCGGAAAGCGACCCTGCTTTATGCGAGCTTTACCTGGTCGAAGGGGATTCGGCGGGTGGTACGGCTAAGCAAGGCCGTAACCGTGCGTTCCAGGCTATTCTTCCATTAAAGGGTAAGATACTGAACGTGGAGAAAGCGATGGAGCATAAGATCTACGAGAACGATGAGATCAAGAACATCTTTACGGCTATGGGTGTGAGCGTTGGTACGCAGGATGATAACAAGGCCCTGAATATGGCAAAGCTGAGGTATCACAAGATCGTGATCATGACCGATGCCGACATCGACGGATCGCACATTACAACCCTGATCCTTACTTTCTTCTACCGTTATATGAAGGAGCTGATCGACAGCGGCTATATCTATATCGCGACTCCGCCTCTGTACCTTGTGAAAAAAGGGAAGGAGCAAAGCTATGCATGGAACGATGAGCAGCGTGATGCGGCGGTACAGCGCCTGAAAGGTGCCGGTAAGGAAGAAAGCGTGAATATCCAGCGTTACAAAGGTTTGGGTGAGATGAACGCCGAGCAGCTCTGGGATACGACCATGAATCCTGAAACGCGTACGCTCCGGCAGGTTACTATTGAGAATGCCGCCGAGTGCGACCATATCTTCTCCATGCTGATGGGTGATGAGGTGGCTCCCCGCCGTGAGTTCATCGAAAAGAATGCGAAATATGCACGTATCGACGCCTAAGCTTCGACACCGTTAATAAATAAGAATCCCGCTCACGAGGCGGGATTTTTTGTTTCTGAGGGATGAAGCGGTATTGGGCTTACCTGAGCCAGAGCTGCTTGTTCCGGTAATCGATCATTGCTTCGTGCTTCACGAGGATGTCGTTTCCCAATACACCGTGTATCGGTTTCATGTTCAGCTTTTCATAGGTTAAGTTAACATGGTGCAGGTCTACCACGGCCGCCGTATAATCGGTGAACCGCTGATCACCTAATTCAAAAATACTGATGGCAGTTTCGTGGATTTCCATGCTGCTGGTCCCTAATCCCGACGAGGCCTTCCCGGCTTTCATGATCAGGTCGAGCCCCGGGACCTGTTGAATAAAGGTGATGTCGAAAACGGTCTGAGATGCGCCGGTATCGAGGATCAGGTTGCAGGGCGTGCCATTTACGTTCGCGGTTATACAAAGATGGTAGCCGTCATTGTCAAGCACACAGATCTCGAATGGAATGGCTTGTTGGGTTTTGCTCATGTGGTAAAAATAAGAAAGTCCTGCATGTATATCATACAGGACTTCCCGGATAAGTTTATAGAGATACCGGTTACACCAGTTTCATTTCTGCTAAAACACTGTTCATGTTACGAACAGCCTCTGCGCTTTTATTGAAGGCAGCCTGCTCTTCTTCGTTCAGTTTGTAGTCGATGATCTTTTCCCAGCCGTTCTTGCCGATCACTACAGGTACGCCCATGCAGATGTCCTTCTGTCCGTACTCGCCCTCCAGTGAAACGCAGCAAGGATATACCCTCTTCTTATCACGCACAATGCTTTCCACTAAAGCCGCGCCGGCAGCACCCGGTGCATACCATGCTGAAGTACCCAGTAAGCCGGTCAGCGTTGCGCCACCAACCATGGTATCAGCCGCAACTTTTTTCAGCGCGTCTGCACCCAGCAGGTTAGAAACGGCAAAGCCGTTGAGAGTAGCCAAACGGGTTAAAGGGATCATGGTCGTATCGCCATGGCCGCCAACTACTACGCCATGAAGGTCATTCTGGGAGCAGCTTAAAGCCTGGCTTAAATAATATTTAAAACGGGAGCTGTCGAGGATACCACCCATACCGATAATACGGTGCTTAGGCAGTCCACTCGATTTCAGCGCGAGGTAGGTCATGGTATCCATTGGGTTGGAAATAACCACGATAATGGCTTCCGGAGAATATTTTAAAATGTTTTCAGTTACGCCTTTCACAATACCGGCATTGATGCCGATCA
>CALNCF010000177.1 GCA_937875035.1 uncultured Sphingobacteriaceae bacterium
GCCGGGTTCGTTTCGGTCCAGGCGGAAGAGGATTGATTAATGCCGGAGGAGCTAAAAGATGTTTTCATAGTGATGAGATAAATGAATGTAGAAGTATGTTCAAGGATAACAGTTGAGCAGGGCAGGAACCCCTATCTGGCAGGAATGATTTCCCGGAATATTTTATCCGCAGGAATGCCTGTACGAAAAGTAATGATAAAGCAGGGTCATGTAATATGGGTACGGTGCTGGAACTCTTTAACGTATTTTATGTACGAAGGTTCCGCCCCGGAAGATTTTTGCGGGGTCGCTTATTTAGCCTGCTGGTTTTGAAGTACTTCGGTAATGGCTTTTGCCTTGAGCATGCATTCCTCGTATTCTTTTTCGGGGATGGAATCGTAGGTGATCGCGCCGCCTACCTGGAACGACAGCCGTTTGTGCCCTGCATCATAAAAGATGCTACGGATCACGACATTGAAATCGAAGTCGTCCTTTTCGGTGATATAGCCGATCGCCCCGGAATACACACCGCGCTTGCTTTCTTCCAGCTCTTCGATGAGCTGCATGGCTCTTACTTTCGGAGCGCCGGTCATAGAGCCCATCGGGAAGGCATACCGGATCGCGTCAATAGGGTGAGCGTCCGGCCGTAACCGGGCCGACACGCTGGAGATCATCTGGTGAAGATGCGCAAAGGAATAAATGCCGAAGAGCTCATTCACCCGGATGGTCCCGGTAACTGCCGAGCGTGCCAGGTCGTTGCGCACGAGGTCTACGATCATAACGTTCTCTGCCCGTTCTTTCAGGTCATTCTGCAGCTTATATTTGATCTGCTCATCCTGGATAGGATCTTCCGAACGTTTTGCTGTTCCCTTGATGGGCTGGGAAAGCAGTGTGTCGCCCTGCTTGCGGATAAAGCGCTCGGGACTGGCGCAAAGGATGTATTGCTGCTGGTATTTATAGCAGGCGGAAAAGGGCATGGGTGAAAGGGCATTGAGCTGGGTATAGCACAGCAGGGGATCGATGCTTACCTCATCAGCATAAAACTCCTGGCAGAGGTTCATCTCGTACACATTGCCCTCTTCAATATGCCGGATCACCTCCCGTACTTTTTCCAGGTAGGCCTCACGCGGGATCTGCGCGTTCAGGCTGATGGGTATAGCTGCCGATGGCTGAGCCTGCTCCAACGGCTGGGCAGTGATCTCCTGCCAGATCTTTTCTTCCGAATTTCCGTCGAAGCTGCGGATCAGCACTTCGTTTTCCTTCCATTCGATGAGGGTGCAGGGTTCGAAGAAATGAAGCAGGGGGAAACGCATGCGGTCTTCATTCCCGGAGGAAAGCCTTTCCACATCATTCTTCAGATCGTAGGCCAGGTAACCCACAGCCGGGCTGGTCTTCTGCCTGTTGAACTCTTTCAGCGCTTCGAAGGCTCCCTGGTGATCGTACATCAGCAGTTCCCTGCGGGCGCCAATGGCCAGTTGCAGATCGAAAGAGGAGTGAGGCTGCTGGTGCCGGTTGGAGTTGAAGAGACAAAACACATCCTGCGAAGCCGCGTAGCCAAGCAGCTGTTGCATCAGTTCAGTTCTATTTCCGGCAGCGAATGATTTCATATACTAAAAAAGGGCTTGCGCCCTTTGTATTATGATAAGATCAGCGTTTGCACCCGGTCGGGGCCAACAGACAGATATTTTACAGGGACTTTCAGCTCTGCTTCCAGGTATTCGATATACTGGCGCAGCTTTGCCGGGATCTCGCCCGGTTCGCGAATGCCCGTCAGGTCTTCGTTCCATCCGTCGATCTCCTTTAAAACAGGTATGGCCGGGATTGAAAGAATATCATAAGGCATATAGTCGATCACTTCGCCGTTGTGTTCATAATGGGTACAGGCATAGATCTTTTCGAATCCGCTCAGTACATCCGCCTTCGTCATCACCAATTGGGTCACGCCATTCAGCATAATCGCATATTTCAGCGCCGGCAGGTCGATCCAGCCGCAACGGCGCGGCCTTCCGGTGGTTGCCCCGAATTCATGCCCGATCTTGCGCAGCTCTTCACCGGTTTCGTCTTCCAGCTCGGTAGGGAATGGTCCGCCGCCAACACGGGTGCAATAGGCTTTGAAGATACCGATCACATCACCGATCCGGCTCGGGGCGATGCCCAGGCCTGTACAGGCTCCTGCGGTGGTCGTATTGGAAGAGGTTACATAAGGATAAGAGCCAAAGTCGATATCGAGCAGGGTGCCCTGCGCGCCTTCTGCCAGTACTTTCTTTCCCTGCAGCAGGTAGGAGTTCACCAGGTGCTCGGCGTCTACCTGGGTAAGCTGCTTTAATAAAGCAATGCCTTCAAACCATTGTGCTTCGTATTCGTCGATGGTAGTATCTATATCGTAATGGGAGAGGACTTCAAGGTGCTCCTCTTTCAGCACCCGGTAGCGTTCCTTGAAATCAGGAAGCTGGGTATCGCCTACACGCAGCCCTTTACGGCCGATCTTGT
>CALNCF010000178.1 GCA_937875035.1 uncultured Sphingobacteriaceae bacterium
ATCGGTGTGATCCCTGGTTTCTTACATGAAAAGGAAGTGGCGCATCTCGACATTACCGAATTGATCATGGTGGATACCATGCACCAGCGCAAGGCGCTGATGAGCGACAAATGCGATGCGGTGATCGCGATGCCCGGTGGGTTTGGTACGCTTGATGAGCTGTTCGAAATGCTCACCTGGCTGCAGCTCGGTCTTCATCAGAAACCGATCGGTCTCCTGAATATGTATGGCTTTTATGATTTCCTGCTGAAGCAGCTCGACGTGATGGTGGAGAAAGATTTTCTCAGCTCGTCGAACCGTATGCTCGTGGACGATGCGCCGGATGCCGCTTCCCTGCTGAAAAAATTGCAGGCTACGGAGATCGTGCAGGATGAGCAATGGTTCCAGCAGCGTAACCTCCTGTAGGAAAGAAGTCGCGCGGCAGTTTCCAAATTCACATTTTACTTATAAATTCGGGCATGGATATAGAGTTCAATAAAAACGAAGACGTGAACAAGCAGCTGGTTTCAGAAATGAAGCATAAGCTGAAGAAAATTTACGAAGGCGGGGGCGCGAAGAGTGCGGCCAAACAGAAAGAGAAGGGGAAGATGCTGGCGCGCGAACGTATAGAATACCTGTTGGATAAAGATTCGGAATTCCTGGAGATCGGAGCCTTCGCGGCCGATGGAATGTACCAGGAACATGGCGGATGCCCGGCTGCCGGTGTGATCACCGGGATCGGTTATGTATCGGGCAGGCAGTGTATGATCGTGGCGAATGATGCTACCGTGAAGGCGGGTGCATGGTTCCCGATGACAGGAAAGAAGAATTTACGGGCGCAGGAAATCTGCATCGAAAATAAATTACCGATCATTTACCTGGTCGACAGCGCGGGTGTTTACCTGCCTATGCAGGACGAGATCTTCCCGGACAAGGAGCATTTCGGAAGGATCTTCCGCAACAACGCGGTGATGTCGTCTATGGGCATCCTCCAGATTGCCGCCATTATGGGAAGCTGTGTGGCGGGAGGAGCGTACCTGCCGATCATGAGCGATGAAGCCATGATCGTAGAGGGAACAGGCTCCGTATTTTTGGCGGGCTCTTACCTGGTGAAGTCAGCGATCGGCGAGGACATCGACAATGAAACCCTCGGCGGCGCTACTACCCATTGCGAGATCTCCGGGGTAACAGATTATAAGCAGCCCAACGACCGTGCCTGTCTCGATTCCATCCGGAATATCATGAGCAAGGTAGGTGATTATAACAAGGCCGGCTTCGATCGTGCCAAACCGCTGTTGCCTGAAAAAGATCCTAAAGAATTATATGGCATCCTTCCTGACAACAGGGAGAAGCCTTATGATATGATGGAGGTGATCGAACGGCTGGTGGATGGATCAGACTTTGAAGAATACAAAGCGAAATACGGACAGTCGATCCTTTGCGGTCTTGCCCGTATCGATGGCTGGGCGGTGGGTATTGTTGCCAACCAGCGTAAGGTGGTGAAGAGTAAGAAGGGAGAGATGCAATT
>CALNCF010000179.1 GCA_937875035.1 uncultured Sphingobacteriaceae bacterium
GACCAAGACCACCGATTAAACCAGCACATAAATCGGAAAGAATATCACCGTATATGTAAACGGCGACTCCCTGCTGAACAACTACGAATATTTCAAAGAGATCAAGAAAGCGTATGAAGCGAAGACCGATAAGATCCAGAAGGATATGATCGCGAAGAGAACCGCGCTGGAACGTGAGTTCGGCGCTTACCAGCAAAATGCTGCCGGCATGAGCCCGGAGCAACGCGCACGCGTGGAAGAAGGCCTGATGCGCAAGCAGCAGGAACTATCGTCGTACGGCGAAAAAGAGGCCGCTAAGCTGGCCGATGAAGAAATGAAGCTGAACGAAGAGCTGTTCGATAATGTATCCGGCTTCCTCAAAGAATACAGCAAAGGAAAATCCTACAAGATCGTGATGAACTACACACGCGGTACCGGTATCCTCTTTGCGAACGACAGCCTGGATATTACCCGGGAAGTGCTGGAGGGCCTGAACAAATCGCACTTAGCTACCAAGAAATAAAACCATGAGCACACCGAATCCTGAGTTTATGAGGGAAGCCATCAGGCTTTCCGTGGAGAATGTAACAAGCGGCAAAGGAGGCCCCTTCGGCGCCGTGATCGTGAAGGACGGACACATTGTTGCCAGGGGTACGAATTTGGTAACCAGCAGCAATGACCCGACGGCCCATGCCGAAGTAGTGGCGATCCGGAATGCCTGTAATGAGCTGGGCACTTTCCAGCTCGACGGATGTGAAATATATACCAGCTGCGAGCCTTGCCCGATGTGCCTTTCAGCCATCTACTGGTCGAGAGCCAGCAGGATCTATTTTGGAAACACCAAATACGATGCGGCAAAGATCCAATTCGATGACCAGTTCATTTACGAGGAGATCGCCAGGGATGTTTCTGAGCGCAGCATTCCTACCGGGCAGTTTATGCGGGATGAAGCCCAGGAAGCCTTTATTCTCTGGGAAAAATCCACTGCAAAGATCAGCTATTGATCCATTCTTTCTTCGCCTGTTCCGTAAGCACACAATAGCGGAGCAGGCGAATATTTATTCATCCTCTTCTTCTCCCCAGCTTTCTCGTACTTCATCAATATCGCGGCGGTCTTTTTTGGTCGGTCTCCCGGTACCACGGTCGCGCACCAGCACCGGATGCAGGTGCGAAGGATCAGCAGCCGGTGTCAGATCTTCATAGAATCCCTGCACCGATTTCGCATCCATCCGTTTCTCCAGCAAGCCGGTTACCCGCACGATCTTTTTCTCCGTTCCTTTCTGAACCGAATATGTATCGCCCACACGAACTACCTGCGAAGGCTTCACGCTGGTACCGTTCAGCTTGATCCGCCCCGCTTTACAGGCTTCGGTGGCCAGGCTCCGTGTTTTAAACACGCGTATCGCCCAGAGGTATTTATCGATCCGTAATTTTTCTTTCTCTTCTGCCATAGATTTTCAAACGTAAAATTATTAATCCTGAACATAAAGTCTTAAACTTGTTCTAAAATTTTTAATCCTACATGCCATGATTAAACAATATCAGGAAACCATTGAAAAAGCCTGGGAAGACAGGAATATGCTATCGTATCCCGACACGATGAAAGCCATTGAGAACGTGATCGATATGCTGGACAAGGGGCAGCTCCGTGTGGCTGAGCCCGTGATCGGGCGCTGGCATGTGAACGAATGGATCAAGAAAGCAGTGATCCTGTATTTCCCGATCCGCGAAATGAAAGTAACCGAAGTCGGCCCTTTCGTTTTTCATGATAAAATGAAGCTGAAGACCAATTATAAGGAGCTGGGCGTACGCGTAGTGCCGCATGGCATTGCCCGTTATGGCGCTTACCTGGGCAAAGGGGTGATCATGATGCCTTCGTACGTGAACATTGGAGCGTATGTAGATGAAGGCACGATGGTGGATACCTGGGCTACAGTTGGTTCCTGCGCACAGATCGGTAAAAATGTTCACCTGAGCGGCGGCGTTGGCATCGGTGGCGTGCTGGAGCCTTTACAGGCATCCCCGGTAGTGATCGAAGACAATTGCTTCATCGGCTCAAGAGCGATCGTTGTGGAAGGAGTACGTGTAGAAAAAGAAGCCGTACTGGGCGCGAACGTGGTGTTGACCGCTTCAACCAAAATTATCGACGTAAGCAGCAGCGAACCGGTTGAGCACAAAGGTGTCGTTCCTGCGCGTTCCGTGGTGATCCCGGGCTCCTACACCAAGAGTTTCCCGGCCGGCGATTACCAGGTGCCTTGCGCGCTCATCATCGGGAAACGTAAAGAATCGACCGACCTCAAAACATCGTTGAACGATGCCTTGAGAGAACACAACGTAGCGGTTTAATCCAGGGGAAGAACAGGGGTGTGGAAGTACATTCCGTACTCATACCCTTGTTCTCATCTTCATAAAAAAAATATGCGCATAGGTTTCGATGCCAAAAGAGCATTTTCAAATTTTACCGGCCTGGGCAATTACGCACGTGCCATGATCAAGAACCTGGCGGAGCACTTCCCCGGGTATTCTTATTTCATGTACACCCCGCGTGTGCCCGATGAGCAACAGATCCGTTTTCTCGACCTGCCTCATCATGCACAATACCATATCCGGATCCCGAAGTCTTTCATCTATGAGCTGTTCCCCTCGCTCTGGAGATCCTTTGGCATTATCCGCGACCTGCAACAGGATGGGCTGGACCTGTATCATGGGCTTAGCCACGAATTACCCCGCGGCATTGCCGGCAGCGGCATTAAGACCGTGGTCACTATTCACGACCTGATCTTCCTGCGCTACCCGGAATTTTATAAAGCTGCCGACCGCAGGATCTATTACTCCAAATTTAAATATGCCTGCAAGCATGCCGATCGTATTATCGCCATCAGCGAGCAGACCAAAAGAGATATCGTTCATTTTTTCAAAACAGATGAAGACAGGATCAGCATTGTAAACATGTCTGCGGCCCCGATCTTTTTACAGGAGATCTCTGAAGAAGAAAAAGAACAAATCCGTGCAAAGTATAGCCTGCCTGCACGCTTCCTGCTGAATGTGGGAACGATCGAGGACCGTAAGAACGCGGGGCTGATCATCCGGGCGCTGAAGCTTTGCCATGCAGATATTCCACTGGTGATCATCGGCCGGAAAACACCTTACGTAGAGAAGCTCCGGACACTGATCCGCGACAATGAATTACAGGACAGGGTACAGTTTATCCACGACATCCGATTCAGCGATCTACCGGCGATCTATCGCATGGCTTCTATCTTCATCTACCCTTCCCTGTTCGAAGGCTTTGGTATTCCGGTGATCGAAGCGCTGCACTCCGGAACACCGGTTATTGCCGCTACCGGATCCTGCCTCGAAGAAGCCGGGGGTGATGCGGCCCGTTATGTAAGTCCTCACAGTGAAATAGACCTGGCCGGTACCATCGACCAGATCCTGACCGATCCGGAATTGCGCGAAAAGATGATCCGGAAAGGCTTTGAATATGTAGAACGCTTCACCGAAGACCGGATCGCACAGGAGCTGATGAACGTATACCAGAAAACACTTGCCCATGAATAACCAGGAACTGATCCGATCAACCTGCGATGTGCTGCAAAAAGGCGGCACCATCTTATATCCTACCGATACGATCTGGGGGCTGGGTTGCGATGCACGCAACGAGCAGGCCGTCGACAGGATCTTCGAGCTCAAGAAACGGCCCGAAGGCAAAAGCTTTATCATCCTGCTGGATAATGAGAATAAGCTCGACAGCTATGTGAAGGAAGTACCGCAGGTGGCTTGGGAGCTGATCGAATATTCGGAACGACCGCTTACCCTCATCCTGCCGGGTGCCAAAAACCTGGCGAAGAATGTGATCAATGAAGACGGCTCCGTTGCCATACGCATTGTCAAGGCCGGCTTCGCGCACGAGCTGATCAAACGTTACCGTTACCCGGTGGTTTCTACCTCGGCGAACATCAGCGGAGAACCATCTGCCAAAACTCTTGATGAGATCAGCGATGAGCTGATCAATCATGTCGATCTCGTTTGCCATGCCCCTGATACCGGCACCGGGAGCGCATCCGTTATTATGCGGCTGGAGCTGAACGGACAGTTTTCTTTTCTCAGAAAATAAAAGGCCGGAGACATCAATGCTCGTTCTATTTGCCTGAAAAGGTTAAATTTGCAGCCTGAACGAAGGACTTCGCGTCATTTGCATGAAACATCATTTACAACTCCCTATTTTCCAGGTAATTTCCGACACTGCAGCCGCATTGAATGTGCAGGCCTATGTGATCGGAGGGTATGTACGTGACATCTTTTTAAACCGTCCTTCCAAAGATATCGACTTCCTGATCATCGGGAATGGCATTGAATTCGCCGAGCAGGTGGCCAAACGCCTGGGGAAGCACGTCAATGTTTCCGTATTCAGGAATTTCGGCACGGCCATGCTGCATTACCAGGGCCTGGAGATCGAGTTTGTGGGAGCCCGCAAAGAATCTTACCGTAACGATTCGCGTAAGCCTGTAGTGGAAAACGGCAGCCTGCAGGACGATCAGAACCGGCGCGACTTCAGCATCAACGCCATGGCCATCAGCCTGAACAAGGTTGATTATGGCAGGCTCATCGATCCGTTCGATGGCATGGAAGACCTGAAGCGCAAGATCATCCGCACCCCACTGGATCCGGGCATCACCTATTCTGATGACCCCCTGCGCATGATGCGTGCCATCCGTTTCGCCACTCAATTGAATTTCAGGATCGATGCTCCTTCGCTGGAAGCGATCTCTGCCAATAAAGAACGCATTACGATCGTTTCGAAAGAACGTATCACCGAAGAGCTGAACAAGATCATCCTGTCTGAAAAGCCATCCATAGGCTTCGAATTATTGTTCGATACCGGTCTGCTTAAGCTGATCTTCCCGCTGATGCATGAGCTGCATGGTGTGGAAACCATCAACGGAAAATCACATAAAGATAATTTTTATCATACCCTGCAGGTGCTCGACAACATCTGCGAAGCGACCGACGATCTGTGGCTAAGATGGGCCGCCATTCTTCACGACATTGCCAAACCACCCACCAAGCGTTTCGAGCCGGAGCATGGCTGGACATTCCATGGTCATGAAGACAGGGGCGCACGGATGGTTCCTAAGATATTCCGCGACCTGCGGCTGCCTCAGAACGAGAAGATGAAATTCGTACAGAAAATGGTAGCGCTGCACCTTCGCCCTATCGTGCTCGCGCAAAGCACCGTGACCGATTCGGCGGTACGCAGGCTGCTGTTCGAGGCAGGCGATGATATTGATGCATTGATGACGCTTTGCAGCGCCGATATCACCACGAAGAACGAATACAAGGTACGCAAGTACAAAAACAACTTCGAGCTGGTCAAGACCAAGCTGATCGAAGTGGAAGAGAAAGACCGGCTCCGGAACTGGCAGCCCCCGGTTGACGGGAACCACATTATGGAGGCTTTCGGACTGGCGGCGGGTAAGGAAGTCGGGCTCATTAAAAACGCCATCAGGGAAGCCATTTTAGAAGGCGAGATCCCGAACAGTTATGAAGAGGCTCATGCCTTTATGCTGCAAAAAGGCATGGAATTAGGCCTTAAGCAGAAAAAATAACTCCCGGATCAAGGTATACCAAGTAAAATTCTGTTATTTTGTATCGAAATCCGCATCCGCGGTAATGATGCTCAACGGATAAAATTAATAGCAAAAACATAGTACATACACATGGCAGTATATAAGTTCAAAGTAACATTTGAAGATTTTGATGAGGTGGTGAGAGAAATTGAGATCAGGTCGAACCAGACCTTCGCCGATTTCCATAAAGCGATCCACCAGTCGATCGGTTTTAACGGGGACGCGCCTTCTTCCTTTTATATGAGTAACGACTACTGGCACAAAGGAAAAGAGATCACGCTGAAAAAAGGCTCTGTTAAAAACCCGGATGCCGTTTTAATGGAAGACTCCTTCCTGAAGAACTTTATTGAAGATCCTCACCAGAAAATATATTACATATTCAACTTTGACCGCCCCTGGACTTTCCAGATCGAGCTGATCAAGATCACCATCCAGGAAAACCCGAAGATCACTTACCCGGTTTGCGTGAAGACCATCGGCGAAGCGCCTAAGCAATTTGGCGCGACCGTTGTTCCCGGGTCTGTTGTCGCGGAGAATGATGACCTCGATTTCCTGAATCAGCTGGAGCTGGGCGATGATGATGCTGAAGGCGTAGAAGACATGGGCTTCGACGACGAATCGCAGGAAGAGGAAAGCAGCGATGAATTCGGTGGCGAATCTGAATTTGATGACGAATTCAGCAACAGCGAAGAATAACCCTCCCTGTGGATCAACCAATCGTTAAAACGCTTATTGTTATTGCCGGTCCTACGGCTGTAGGTAAAACAGCCGCGGCTATCCGCATAGCCAAAGCATTACATACAGAAATTATTTCCGCAGACTCCCGGCAGTTTTTCCGGGAGATCTCCATCGGTACCGCGAAGCCTTCGCCGGAAGAGCTCATGCAGGTAACCCATCATTTCATCAATTCCCATTCCATCAAAGATGAGATGAACGCAGGCATCTACGAGAAAGAAGCGCTGCGCCTGATCGAGCACCTGTTCCAGAAACACGATGTGTTGGTTATGACGGGAGGATCTGGCTTATACATCGATGCCGTATGCAAGGGCTTCGACGAGCTGCCGGTGAAGGATGAAGAGCTCAGGGAAGAGCTGGAGAAGAAGACGCTGGAAGAATTACAGGCAGAGCTGGAAAAGCGCGACCCTGTTTATTTTGAAAAAACCGACAAGCAGAATCCTCAGCGTTTGATACGTGCCATTGAAGTATGCCGTTTAACGGGAAAACCTTTCTCTGAATTCAGGAAGAGTGAATCGAAGCCCCGTTCGTTCCGGGTTGTGAAGATCGGGCTGGATCTCGATCGTAAGATACTCTATAACCGGATCAATAAACGGGTAGACATGATGATCGAAAACGGGCTGATCCATGAAGTAAAAACATTCAGGCATCTTCGTCACCTGAACGCCCTGCAAACAGTCGGATACACGGAACTGTTTGATTATTTTTTCGACAAGATCCCGCAGGAAGAAGCGATCGAGCTCATCAAGAGAAATACGCGCAGGTTCGCGAAACGCCAGCTGACCTGGTTCCGGAGGGACCCGGAAATGAAATGGTTCGGGCCGGAAGACGATGAGCAGATGCTTGCGTACATTCATCCGCTCATCGCAGCCAAAGTCTGATTATGCCTGTGCCGTAGGGCCTCCGAAATTCATCGGGATGGTCGGCGCGTCTTCTAATTTGATCTTTCCGTTCACCTCTTCATATTTACGCACGTTGTCGGCAAGCGCGCCCAATAAACGTTTGGCATGCTGAGGAGTTAATACCACTCTCGATTTCACTTTCGCTTTCGGCACACCCGGCATAACACGGATAAAGTCGATCACAAACTCTGCGTTCGAATGCGTAATGATCGCCAGGTTTGAATAGATGCCTTCCGCGATCTCTTCAGGTAATTCGATATTCAGTTGATTTTGATTATTCTCTTCCATGATTCAAGTATTTTTATCAAAGATAAAGTTTGCATCGGATACGCAAAATTATTCGGTACGCGGACCGATGCTGATTTAGAAACGATACTGCAACCGTAACGTAACCAGGTCATCCTTCAGATCACGGCGGTAATCATTCGTCCCGTTTGTTCCGGCCACCTGTGTTTTTTCATTCCTCACCAGATCATAATAAGCCATTACACGGATGTTATCCGTTGCACGGAAAATATACCCGAAGCCCCAGGTATCATAACGTATATCCGCCGGCCCTGTGTTGGAACCCGCCGCACCGATATCCTTTCCTTTCACATGCGTATTCGGATCATACCAGTCGTACTTAAAGACCAGCTGGTGACGCGTACGCATAATGTTCTGCACGAGGTATAAGTATGCCCCGCTGAAACGACGCACATACGTAGCCGTACCGGGTATTGGAATGGCCGTCGGGCTGGCGCTGGTAAGCTGTGTTCCGGGCTGCTGCCCCTGGATATATTCCGCGCGGATAATAGAAAAACCGATGGATGTAAAGAAGTTCATCTGTACGTTCGCGCCGCCATAGATACGACGCTCTGTATGGTTCAGGTTAGAAGCCGCGGAATCCATCGCAAAACGGGTTCCCGACATTTCGAATACTTTTTCAGAAGCGTTCATCAGGCTGCCGTAATACCAGGAAACACCTGCCCCGTAACGGAAACGCTTGCTTCTTTCATTCCGGTAGGAGAGCCTACCGATAAAGTCTTTCTTCGAATCGATATCATTAATCACAAAACCGGACCCGTTGAAG
>CALNCF010000180.1 GCA_937875035.1 uncultured Sphingobacteriaceae bacterium
GTGGTCACCGCCCGCAAATCCGACGAGAACATCCGCTCTTCGCAAATGGGGACAGAGAACCTGCAGATGGAAAAAATAAAAACGCTGCCGGTCATCCTGGGAGAGGTCGACATTCTCAAGACCCTGCAATTGCTCCCCGGTGTGCAATCATCGGGCGAGGGCAACAGCGGCTTCTATGTACGCGGCGGCGGCCCGGATCAGAACCTCATTCTATTAGACGAAGCCACGGTGTACAACTCAGGCCACCTCTTCGGCTTCTTTTCGGTGTTCAATTCAGACGCCATCAATAATACGACCCTCATCAAGGGAGGAATGCCGGCAGAATACGGAGGCCGCCTTTCCTCGGTCGTGAACGTAAGCATGCGCGACGGTAATAACCAGCAGTTCCATGCGACCGGGGGTATCGGGCTCATCGCTTCAAGGCTAACCCTCGAAGGACCTGTCCAGAAGAACAAAAGCTCGTTCATGGTATCGGGCCGCCGCACCTATATCGATGTGCTGGTGAAGCCCTTTGTAGACAAAGAATCGAATTTTTCAGGCTCGGGCTATTTCTTCTACGACCTGAACGCCAAGCTCAACTACCAGTTTTCCGACAAGGACCGGCTCTTCCTGAGCGGGTATTTCGGCAAGGATAAATTCACCTTTAAAGGCGACCGTTTCAACCTGGATTTCCCCTGGGGAAATACCACCGGAACGCTGCGCTGGAATCACCTGTTCAGCGACCGCCTGTTTATGAATACCACGGCGATCTACAGTGATTACCTCTTCGAGCTGGGCGCGTCACAGAACAACATCAACTTTAAGCTCTACTCGGGTATCCGCGATTATTCGGGCAAGGTCGATCTCGATTTCTTCCCCAATATCCGGAACCAGGTAAAATTCGGCGGGGTATATACCTTCCATACCTTTACGCCTTACACCGCTACAGGAACCATTGGCGATACAAGCATTACCCCTGAGCACATCAACAGGCAGTATGCCCACGAAGGCGCCCTGTATATTTCAGATGATTTCGACCTGACCGAAAAGATCCGCATCAACGCGGGCCTGCGCTATTCCTTCTTCCAGCAGGTGGGCAGGTACGACCGTTATGTCGCCGATGCCGATGGGAATATCACCGATACAATCTCTTATGCCCGGGGAGAGAACATCAAGTTCTATCATGGCCTGGAGCCGCGCTTCTCGATCCGGTATGAGCTGAATAAGCGATCCTCCGTTAAAGCATCTTTCACCATCACCAACCAGTATCTCCACCTGGCCTCCATTTCGGGCAGCACCCTGCCTACCGACCTTTGGGTACCCAGCTCATCGCTGGTCAGCCCGCAATTATGCACACAGTACGCAATCGGTTATTTCCGGAATTTCCTGAACGATGTTTATGAAACCTCCGTAGAGCTGTATTATAAAGCCCTGCGCAACCAGATCGACTTTAAGGAAAGCAGCAATACCGGCGGCATCAGCCCGAATATCGAGAACGATTTTACCTTCGGAACCGGCGAGGCCTATGGCGCGGAGTTCTTCCTGAAAAAAGCGGAAGGCAAATTCAGCGGATGGATCGGCTATACCCTGTCGTATTCTAAACGCACCTTCCCGGATCTGCAGAATGGCATCCCCTTCTATGCACGCTACGACCGCAGGCACGACGCTTCGCTGGTATTGCAGTATAAGCTGAATGAGAAATGGACCTTCGGATCGGTGTTTGTGTATGGCTCGGGAGCAGCCTTTAACCTGCCCACCCACCTTGTTTTCTTTTCAGGCACCCAGGCACAGTATTACGAAGACGATTACCGGAACAAATACCGTCTGATCCCCTATCACCGCCTCGACCTTTCGGCTACCTGGACACAGAAGAAGACAGCGAAGATGGAATCGGCATGGAACTTCAGCATTTACAATGTGTATAACCGTTTCAACCAGTATATCGTGTACCTCGATGTAGAGGGTGATGTACAGGGCAACGGATTGAAGATACAACCCAAGCAGATCACGGTGTTCCCGCTGATCCCTTCGGTTACCTGGAACTTTAAATTTTAACCGCAGGATATGAAAAAAAGGACCTGGATATATTTTCTCATGGCTTGCTTCGCGGTCGCTTCCTGCGAGAAGAATATCGACGTAGATTTCCCGCCGGGTGAATCCCCGTATGTGATCGAGGGTTATATTGAAGAAGGGCAATTCCCCCTGGTCACCATTTCGAGAGGCATCTCCTTCCTGAGCAATATCAGCCCGGATAATTTCCGAGATCTCTTTGTGAAGAATGCTACCGTAACTATCCGCGTGGACAACGGTCCGCCGGTACTTTTAAGCAAACTGGAATTGCAGGGCGTTGTTATATATACAACCACTGCCTTTACGGGAAACATAGGCAGCAGCTATGAGCTTATGATCGAAGCAGACGGAAAAACATTTACAGGCAGCACCACCATATTGCCCCCGCAGCGTATCGACAGCATCTCCATAGAGCCTGCGCCAGGCGATCGTTACGAAAAGGATTCGCTGGTACGCCTGGTTGCTCATTTCAATGAACCTGATCCCCGGGGAAACTATTACCGCCTGCTCACCCGCCGCAACAGCGACTTCTTCTTCGACACCGGCTACAATTCCGTATTCGACGACCTGTACTGGAACGGCACCAATATCGAGTTTACGGTGACCAGGGGAAAATCAGAATTCCAGAACAACGACACCGCCAATTTTAATAATTACGGCTATTTCAAACGGGGAGACACGGTGTACGTGAAATGGGCCTCGATAGATAAAGCCCAGTACGACTTCTGGAACACCTTTGAAGCCCAGAGCAGCAGCTTTGGCAACCCTTTCGCGTCAACGGTCATTATCAAGAGCAACGTAAAGGGGAAGGGCTCTGTAGGGCTCTGGGGGAGCTACGGTTCTTTTCTCGATACGCTGATCATTCCGTAGCCCGAAACTTATACACGATTTGTCCACAACCGTATAAATGAATCACACAAAACTTTAATTTTATCCGCTTAACACATCAATATGAGTCAACAACCCACAGAACACGTACAATGCCTGATCATCGGATCAGGTCCGGCAGGTTATACCGCCGCCATATATGCCGCACGCGCCGACCTGAAACCGGTAATGATCACCGGGATGCAGCCCGGCGGACAACTCACCACCACCACCGAGGTTGAGAATTACCCGGGTTACCCGCAGGGTACCCAGGGCCCGGAGATGATGGAAGATTTCCGCAAGCAGGCAGAGCGTTTCGGAACGGATATCCGTTTCGGCTATGTGACATCCGTAGATTTCATCGGCCCCGTTCATAAAGTAGTGGTCGACGAAACCACGACCATCACCGCCGATACCGTGATCATCGCAACAGGCGCTTCGGCCAAATGGCTCGGCCTCGATTCGGAGCAGAAATACAATGGCTTCGGCGTATCGGCCTGTGCGGTCTGCGACGGGTTCTTTTTTAAAGGACAGGATGTAGCGATCGTAGGCGCGGGCGATACCGCGGCCGAAGAAGCGACCTACCTGGCCAAGCTTTGCCGCAAGGTATACATGATCGTTCGCAGGGACGAGTTCAGGGCTTCCAAAGCCATGCAGCACCGCGTGCTGAACACACCGAATATCGAGATCATCTATAATTCTGAAACACAGGAGATCGTGGGCAACGGGCAAACCGTGAGCGGTATCCGGATCATGAATAACGAAAGCAAAGAAGAGCGTACCCTCGATGTAACCGGGTTCTTTGTAGCCATCGGGCACAAGCCGAATACAGATGTGTTCAAAGGCTGGCTGAATATGGACGAATCGGGATATATTGTAACCGTTCCGGGAAGCACCCGCACCAATGTGGATGGCGTATTTGCCGCAGGCGATGTGCAGGATCATATCTACCGCCAGGCAGTTACATCCGCCGGATCAGGCTGTATGGCCGCGCTCGATGCCGAACGCTACCTGGCCGCTAAAGAGCACGTGGCATAATTTTTTTACCGGGATGGCAGGATGCTGCCTATTGTCACGGTATATGTACCT
>CALNCF010000181.1 GCA_937875035.1 uncultured Sphingobacteriaceae bacterium
CAGGCTGCATGCAGGCCAGTGTAAACAGGAGGAGGAATGTTCTCTTCATATGTAAATAAATAACAGTTGAAAAATGAAAGGCTAATTTAGCAGATAAAGACATGAATACATAGGCCGGCAGGCATATTTCCGGTCCGCCGGCATGAGCGCCCCCTGCCATTCTACGCTAAACCACTTAGCCAAAATACGTGCATTCCTGTATTGTGTTAACTGGTTGATATACCGATGTTTGATATGCTTTGCGCTCTCGTGCGGAAGCGCCACACCCTGCCTTCACGCTATTTTATGGTTTCACCTAAATCTAAAAAGATGATGAACACAAAACGTACCCTAATCATGGTCCTTTTTGTATGGATCGTATGCTGCAGCTTCTCCGTGCAAGCGCAGCTCTTTCAAAAGAATTACATGATCGCCCCCGCGCAGCCTCAAACGGTGAACAGGAGCTATGCGACAAAAATTGTCACAAACCTTCAGCAGGATATCGGCCCGCTCGTCACGGTTGGTACCTATTTCGGAGATTATTATGGAGGGCAGAGAAACATTAACCTCACGAGGCTTGATACAAGCACAGGCACTGTCATGTATTCGGGCATGCTGGTAGCTCCCAATACGAATCCGGAACCCAGGGAGGCGAATGCATTTGATTATTGCCGGCTCGACGAGGGGCATGGCGACCTGGTGATTACAGGTTATAATCACAGCATGTATACCGATTGCGACAACCTGCTGCTCGTCAGCACCGACCCTTTTGGAAATGTGTACTGGTCTATGGAATATTACTTCGGTATGCCTTCCTACGGATTGGATGTGGTATTCGACTCCGAGTACCGGAATATCATCGTGGTAGGTTTTATTGGTGACTCCTCGGCGAATGCCTATAAACAGGGAGTCATTATGAGTGTAGATCGCTATAGCGGCGTAGTAAACTGGGTTAATCATTACTCCGGATCAGGGTCTACCACGAACTATTACAGTATCGCTTCGAATGTAGTACGGGAAGAAAGCGCTGCCGGTTTTTTTGTGACCGGAACGATCAGCAGGAACGATACCCTGAACGATCTCACGGCTACGATTCTTTTCATAGACGGTGCAGGTAATCTGAACTGGTATAATATGTTCAATGTCGGCCCCCAGTTCCCGCGCGATATGCTGAGTTCCGATTTGATCCAGGTGAGCAATAATGAAATATTGGTGATGACTTGCTATAACGACTTCGGGTATATCCTGACCAGCTTTGACATAACTGCCGGAACAGAAATTACATCGAGATATTTTACCCAGTTCCAGTCAAACATGATTCCCGTGGGCTATTCGATGCAGTTTGATGCGGGAACAGGCTTGCTGTATGTAAGCGGAGTAGGCAGCTCAACAATTGATGACCTGCTGCACCCTTTCATTGCCACACACGACCGTAACAGTTTTATCCCTTATGATATGCTGCCGGAAAGAGCCATTCACCTTAATATAGCTGACTCGGATTACAAGCGTTATAACAGCGGAGGCTTTTATACCATGTTCAGGGGAGGTCCGGGTTCCATTATAAATCCATATATCTATACACCTGATAACCTTGCTTATGATAGTGCAAGGCTATTCATGGTAAACTCCATTGATGCAGACGGTGGACATGATATGCATATCAGCAAAGCTGTTTCCGGGCTTGTCGTACATTCATGCGACGTGAGCTATATCAACACACACCAGAATTCTGTTTTTGATATGACAGAGTATGTCGGCCTGGATTATTATCCCGGATCTCCGGAGCTGTTCGACCCGGAGATCACCCTGGAGGAAACCTCGGTGAGCGAAAGCTGCTACTGCGAACGCCTGCCGGTAAGCGGAACAGGGCAAAGACCGGCCGCGCGTAAGGCATCCCCGTCCAAAACCCAGAGCTCACTTTCAAAAGCGTTCCCTAATCCCTTCTCCGAAGAATTGAAATTTACCTTTGCTCCTGCGCATGCGGCGCAGGTGGATATCGTGCTGCTGGATATCCTGGGAAAAGAGGTGTACCAGGAGAGCCGTTATGTACAGCAGGGCGAACAGGAGATCAGCCTGTCGCTGGGACACCTGCATACCGGCATATACACCATCCGGATCATATCACCGCGGGGGGAAGAATTTAATACGAAAGTAATGAAGAAATAACGGGCGTTATTTATAGCATAAAGCGAACAGGAAGGCAGGTGATATTTCATCTGCCTTCCTGTTTTTTCAGGCCCCGGGCTTGTGGAAAAGCTTCTACCTATCTGCTTTTTAATTGGGGAATGGCTTCTACTGGAAAATTCCCGTATGTTGTTTAAACCCATCGGGAGGGCGTTTTTGGGCGGGGCATATTTTTGAAAAGGTGTAAGTAACCAAAAAACGTGAATTATGAAAAAGCACCTGATTACTTCATTATTAATGTTGAGTTCGATATTAATAATCTCTTCCTGTAAAGATGATGATGACAATGCGTCTCCGTCTAAAATAGTAGAAGCCGGTGGATTTGAGGCCGACGGCTCTTTTGTAAAGGGTACCGTATCTACTTTTACCGAATCCGCGCAAGCTGTTAAATACGACTTCGAATACAGCCGTGTTTATCAGTATCCGGAGTACAGCTACAGCCTGGGGTCAGGAACCGTAGAAGCAGCATTGGTAAAAGACCTTACCGGTACGCTGAACAATACAAACTATGCAACTGTAAAAATTACAGGTATGCAATCGCTGGCCCAGACACAGCTTCCCAATATCGAGATCCAGGTACAGGGGCTGAAGAAGATGGACGACGGAAAAACATTCACAGGGTCCAGCACACATACCACTCCGGGTATGAAGGTAACGAACTACAAGTATGATGCTTCAACACGGACGATCTGTGCCGACTTCAGCGATTCGACAGCGGTAGGTGCCAATGGAGAGGACGTGATCATCAGCGGATCCTTCAAGCTGGTAGACATTAAAGAATTTGTTCAGCGTCCGTAGTCCTGCTAAGGAATGTTTGAACAACAGAAAAAGCCCTGGTCCTCCGGGGCTTTTTTGGTAACCTTCCGGCATGATTTTTTAACACCCTGTAATGAACGATGCTGACATCATCTTAACCAGATCAATTCACAATAAACTATTGCGTTATGAGCGACGAAAATATCAAAGAACCGGCAAGCTTTCCTGATGATAAGCCCGGTAAAATGAACACCATCACCCAGGTGCTGGAGAAGCTGAGGTTGAAGAACCAGGCGAACGAATTTAAATGGACCTATAGCGGCTTCAGTGCCGGCAGGGGGAAATGTTATCAGCCGGAAGACCTGCTGATCATCAAGACCTACCGTTTCGAAGGCGATTCGGATCCCGGCGATTCAGCGATCATCTACATTATCCAGGCAAACGACGGCCTGGTCGGCTACAGCCTTGATGCGTACGGCGCATACAGCACGAACAGCGGAGAGTACGATGATTTTATCCGAAAGATCAGCATGGAAGACCGTGATGAGCAGATCATCTTCGGAGACGGACCCGAATAGCGCCGGATGTAGATGTTACTGCCCAGGTGTACGACAAGTTTCCCATCCAGGCAGCTGAAAATGAGCCTGAAAGCTGTTTATTCATCGGTACGGTTTTGTTAGGGTATAGGGTAAGGATATCTGAAAAAAGTTTAACTATTTAAAACAGCAAGATTATGAGAAATCAACAGAACCAGAATCCGCAGGGAAAGACAAACCCCGCGAATTCACCACAGGCCAACCTGCATGGAACACATCAAAATGATCCGCAGCAAAGAACAAAAACCGACAACCCTGATGCCTTAGGTCAGAACCCGAAGGGTAACCAGCAGCAGGATGACCAGATCCAGCGTAACAACCCGGATCAGGCAAAATTAAACAAGGATCCGTATGCGGCCACCAACCAGCCGCACAAGGAAGAAAAGCATACGCAGCAGAGAGATCAGCACCAGTCTGCCCAGCCAGGAAGAGGTGAGCAGCAAAAGGATGGAGACAGAACAAAAGAAAAGGGGATCGACCCCGAACGCCCGGACCGCAAGATCGGAGATGACCCGGATGAAACGAAACGGACTGCTCCGAAAATGAAATAACAACTTCGATGAATCACATATTCTGAAAGCATCTGTATTTAGACCATACAGATGCTTTTTTTATGTGGCCGGTGAGGTTGAGGCTCCCCAGTTTTCCCCGGATTTACACGCCTTCCGGAGGTTTAATTTAGATGGTGTAACATGTTTAATACGCGATACGATTCCCAGGTGCAGAATGTATAAAAAGTAGAGACGGAAATACATCTTCGGTACGGTTTTTCCCTGATGTATGTTGAAAAACCAAGCCTTATGATTAATCAACAACAAACTCAGAGACAGCAACAAAAAATTCTGCCTCAGCAGATACAGTTGCTTAACATTCTCCACCTGAACACCATCGCCCTGGAGCAAAGGATCTGCGATGAGATCAACGACAATCCTTTCCTGGAAGAAGACCCGAGCTCGGAGGAGACCATGGCCGACACTACGCCGGCTATGGAAGCGCAGGATTACAAAGACTGGGATGAATATGCGTATGATGATACGTATGATTACCGTGCAGAGAACAGCACTTCGGTAAGCATCCCCGAAGACTATCGTAAACCGGTTGCCGACAGCAGCGATTTTCGCGAGCAGGTAAAGCAGCAGTTGGTTATTATGAACCTGTCTGCCGACCAGAAGAAGCTGGTCGAGTACGTGATCGATTCCCTGAACGACCAGGGGATGCTGGAAGTTGATCCCGACGACATGGCCAACGATATTTCGTTCAGCCAGCAACGTTGGGTAGATCCCGCTGATGTGAAGGCAGCGATCGATGTGATCAGCCGCCTGGAGCCCGCAGGCCTGGGCTGCCGTTCGATCCGGGAATTCTGGATCCTTCAGCTCAGCCGCAGAACTTCCGATAAGGATATTTGTACACTCGCCATATACATCCTGGAAGAATATTTCCGGGATCTTACCCAGCGTAATTTTGAAAAGATCGCTGCCCAGACCAATATCGATGCGGAGCAGATGCGCAGGGTAGTTACCCTGTTGTCTACCTTAAAGATGAAGCCTGTGGATGATGCCGGGGACGCAGCCGGGAAGGACAGCATCCTGCCTGATTTCATCGTGACCGAAGACGGAGAGGGCTTCCGTGTAGAGCTTGCTTCTGCCAGAAGCTCATCCCTGTACATCAGCGCATCGCTGGCGGAAAAATGCAAGAGCAAGGGAGCGGCCGCGCAATACCTCAAAAGCAAATACAATTCAGCCGTATGGTTTATCGACGCGATCAAAGAGCGTGAGCGTAATATGCTGCGCGTAATGAATGCTATTGTAAAGATACAGGCTGATTATTTCCGTACAGGAGATATGAAAGATCTGAAGCCGATGATCCTGAAACATATTGCCGAGATGGTAGAGCTCGATATCTCTTCCGTATCGCGGATCACCAGTAATAAATATGCTGATACCCCTTTCGGAATGATCGCGCTGAAGAAGCTCTTCAACGAAGGCATCGCGAACAGCAAGGGTGATATTATCAGTACTACCACCATACACTCACACATTGTCGAGCTGATCAGCAAGGAAGACAAGCACAGCCCTTATACCGATCAGCAGCTGGCCAATATCCTGGCTGATATGGGATATAACGTAGCGCGCCGTACTGTTGCCAAATACAGGGACAGCCTGCATTTACCCATGGTTCAGATGCGCGGCAGGAATGGTTTCATCAATCTATGAGAAGGAATGACATGAATAGAATACTGATAATAGATGATGAGGTAACGATCTGTTCGTTGCTGAGCCGTTACCTCGTCAAGCATGATTTTGAAGTGGAAGAAGCATATACCGGCAAGAGAGCCCTGGAGCTGCTCGAAGCGAATACCTTCGACCTGGTGTTATGCGATTACAGGCTGGGAGATATGAATGCCGCAGAGCTTCTGCCGGAGATCCGGCGCATACAGCCCGGCATCCCGGTTATTATCATTACCGGTTACAGCGACAGTAAAACGGCGGTGGAGATGATGCGGCTCGGTGTGTACGATTACATCTCCAAGCCCCTGGTGCCGACCGAGATCCTGCAAACCATTCACAAGGCTCTGGAAGAAGAGCCCGATACCACAGTACAGGATACCTCTGTTCCCGCGAAGCATCATAAAGAAGAAAGAAACGCTCCCGAACCAGTCAGCGAGCACGACCCGGTTTTCGGAACCAGCGAAACCTTCCGCAAGATCATGAACCAGGTGGATCTCGTAGCCCCGACCAATTACAGCGTGGTGATCTACGGAGAGACCGGCAGCGGGAAAGAAGTGATCGCCCGCGAGATCCAGAAGAGGAGCAAACGCAGGGACAAGCCCTTTGTGGCGGTCGACTGCGGTACGCTCTCTAAGGAATTGTCGGGAAGCGAATTGTTCGGTCATGAAAAAGGCGCCTTTACCGGCGCACTCAATCAGAAGATCGGGTGCTTTGAGATCGCCAATGGGGGCACCATCTTCCTGGATGAGATCGCGAACCTTCCTTACGATATACAGGCCTCTCTCTTACGGGTAGTGCAGGAGCGTAAAATGAGGAGGGTAGGAGGTACGAAAGACATCGACCTGGACATCCGTATCATTATTGCTTCCAATGAAGACCTGCACCAGAAAGTGCTGGAGAAAAAATTCAGGGAAGACCTGTACCATCGTTTCGATGAGTTCAGCATAGCCATCCCGCCCTTACGCATGCGCGGTGAAGACATCATGATGTTCGCGCAGCATTTCCTGCACATTACCAACCGCGAATTGGGAAAAGAGATACCCGGCTTTGAGCCGGAGATCGAGCAGATATTTGAAACGTACAGCTGGGGAGGGAACCTGCGCGAGCTGAAGAATGTGGTGCGCCGCGCCGCGTTGCTCACTCCCGATGGCCGCATGATCGGGAAAGACGCCCTGCCGCTCACCATCACCGAAAGCGATCCGGCGGCTCCCGTGCTTCCATCGGCTATGCACGAGCATCCGCAGGGCATAAACGACAACAGCCTGCGGCAGGCCAGCCATACCGCCGAATACGCCATCATACTCAATGCGCTGAAGCAGGTCAACTTTAATAAAAGTAAGGCCGCGCAGCTGCTGAACATCGACCGTAAAACATTATACAATAAACTGAAGGCCTTTATCGGGACCACTTCGCTCGATGAATTACGCATGCGCGAAGAGTAGGGTACTGGCAAGGTTTTTTAAGAACGATATACAGACCATTAATAATCACTTTTAAAAAAACACGCATATGAAAAGTTTATTATACCTCATCGGACTCGTACTGGTAATCGGATGGTTGCTGGGCGTATTTGTGTACAGTGCTGCCGGGCTGATCCACATCCTGATCGTACTGGCTCTGATCTCCCTCTTACTCGGTATTATCAGGAAAGAGTAGATCTCCCCGCAAGGGGTCATTATATGCAGGCTGCAACCCTTACCGGTGCAGCCTTTTTTGCTGGTATAAGGTATGGATGTTAAGAAGGGACAGGGCACAAAAAAACGGGGTCGTATAAATACCCCGTTGTATGTCTGGTAAGCCTTGCGGCAGGCTTAGCTGTTCGCTACGCGATCGCGGTAATGCTTGATCAGGTCGTGCGAAGTTTTCAGCGCCTGCTTTTGTGCGGTGATCAGCTGGCGCACATCCGGCGAGAGGTTCTCGCTGTCGGAGAGCGCTTCCTGGTAGGCTTTCTGCGCGGCGTCCTCACCGAACTCGCAGGAGGAGATGATCGCCTTGCGGTCGTTCCCGGTAAAGGTCGCCTTCATATCCATCCATACCCGGTATGCTTTCCCCGAAATGGTGGTATCCTTCGCATGTTCCTCGCCCAGGCTGTTCACCTTCCGGATCAGCTCAGCCTTGTGTCCGCGGCTCTCTTCAGCCATGTTCCGGAAGATCGCCTTCATCTCGTTATCCTGGTCCTTCAGCTCTTCCGCAGCTCTTTCATATCCCTCGATCCGGTCGTTATTGATCCGGATCAGATCGTTCAGTACGTTTGCTTTTTCTTGATTTTCCATGATCTTATTTTTTTAAGGTTAGTGAATATTATACCACTTACCGTTAAAAAAGTATTCCATCCGTTTCACCCGCGCAGGAGGCATTAAGAGGTGGTTTTACTGTAGATATTTATACGCAACTGCCATATGTTTCCCCGTTTATTTTTTCTTCTCGGCTTCCTGCTCTTTTTCCTTGCGCTTCTCTTCTTTTTTCTTCTTGTTGAAATAGCCCCTCAGCAGGATACTGTTCTTAGCCGCTTCCATGTTTTCGTTCAGCCCCTTGGAGCTTTGGCGAAGGTTGTTCATGGTACGGGAAAGATCTTTGGCGAAAACGGTATCGCGCAGCAGCCGTGAAATCGCCCCGTCGCCATTATTGATGTTATAAGAGATCTCCGCGATCTGGTCGGTGATGATCTCCGCGTTCTCTGCCGTGGCTTTCAGGCTCGATAGGATCTGGTCGATCTCCAGGGGCTCCTGCGAATCGAGAAAGGCATTGTCGCCGATCGCCACACCCGAGCTTCCCGGCGAGATCATCAGTACCCGGTCGCCTACCAGCCCTTCCGAGCCGATGCTGACCGACGCGTCTGTCTTGATGAATTTCTGCACATCCTTTTCCAGCACCATTTCCACCAGCACCGAGGTATCTGAAATGATCCGGATATTATCCACCGTTCCGACATTGATCCCCGAGAAACGCACGTTGTTCCCGACCTTCAGGCCGCTGACGGTACGGAAGGTCGATTGCAGGCGGAATGTCGAACCGAACATGTTTCGTTCTTTCCCGATCAGGTAGATACCCGCTACGATCAGCGCAAAGCCAATGGTAACGAACATCCCCAGTTTCCATTTAAATCCCGATTCCTTTTTCATAAACCTGTTTTTTAGTTTGATATGAATTATATTTTTTAAATGAAGAAGCTCCGGATCCATTCGTCATCCGATTTCTCCAGCTCCTCATAGGTACCCTCTGCATAAATGGTCCCCTCTTTCAGCATCACGATCCGGTCGGCAGTGATCCGGGCGCAGGGCATATCATGGGTAATGATGATCGAAGTAATGCCCAGCCTGCGCTGCATCTCTACGATCAGCTCGCTGATCTCCCTGGAGGTAATGGAATCCAGCCCGGTCGTCGGCTCATCGTACAGCATGATCTCTGGGTTCAGGATCAGGGTACGGGCTACGGCGATCCGCTTACGCATCCCTCCCGAAAGCTCGGAAGGCATTTTGCCTACGGCATCCTTCAACCCGACCTGGTCCAGTGTTTCCAGCACCTTCTTGCGCAGGTCGGCGGCGCTTTTCCCAGGAGAATGCCGTTTCAGGGGGAACATCAGGTTCTCGCCCACGCT
>CALNCF010000182.1 GCA_937875035.1 uncultured Sphingobacteriaceae bacterium
CGCCGAAGGTCTCGTAGAACTTCACGCCGTGGTAGGCCCGGCTGGGCTCCACCAGTTCGGGGAAGTGGCCGTTGTCCCAGGGGAAGCGGCCGCTTTCCACCACCACGCCGCCCAGGGTGGTGCCGTGGCCCGCCAGGTACTTGGTCGCGCTGTGAATCACCAGGTCCGCGCCCAGGTCAAGAGGCTTTTGCAGCACGGGCGAGGCAAAGGTATTGTCGACACAAAGCAGAATATTATTGAATTTCGCAATCTCGGCAATGGCCCTGATATCAGAGATCTTAAGGGTAGGATTGGTCGGGCTCTCGATCCAGATCAGGCGGGTGTTCGGTGTTAAAGCGTTGAACACCTGTTCGGCCCTTGTGGTATCGCAGTAGTTCACCCTGATGCCGAACTTCTCGTAGATGTGCGTAAACAAACGAAAAGCGCCGCCGTAAATATCGTCTACGGCCAGGATCTCATCACCCTGTTTCAGTAGTTTCAAAACCGCATCAATGGCGGCCAGTCCGCTGGCGAAGGCAAAGCCAGCGCAGCCGTTTTCCAGCTTCGCCGAAATATCTTCCAGCGCTTTACGGGTAGGGTTGCTGGTTCTTGCGTAATCGAAGCCCTTGTGTTGCCCGGGGGCATCCTGCACAAAGGTAGAGGTTTGGTAGATCGGAACGGCAATGGCGCCTGTTAACGGGTCAACCGGGATACTGTGAATGGTTGCGGTACTTTCTAACATGTTCTTGTTGGTTAAATTGTTAATGAATGATTTTTTTAAACCGCTTCAGCAACAACTCATCAAAAGAAATCCTGCCGGAATCACTTCTGCCATAAACGCAAAAAGCTCTTCCGACGAGTCAGAAGAGCTTTTTTATATCTCGAGTTATAAAGAATCTCTGTCTAACTTATCTTTCCCCGGTAATACCGGGGCAGGATTTAGCACCTTTCCCTGCGGATGGTTGCTAAGACTTCATCGGGCCTGTCCCTCTGTCTTTCTTGATAAGTATGTGTAAAGAACGATGGCGCAAATGTAAAGTAAAAAGAAAATAACTTTCAAATATATTTTGAAATATCGCGCCAAACGACTCTTATTCAGTATAATATAAGGAACGCTATCAAGCCTGGAATTAAACTAACGGATCTTCTCCAGTTGTTTCAGCACTCTTCTTCCGCTGGAAATAAACGCCGGGGCCGCATAGGGCATCTGGTCTTCGATGAGCATCTTCAGTTCGTTCTTCAGATCCGGTTCTTTCTGGCAGATATGAAGGAGGATCGGCATACAGAAAGCCTTTACCGCAATGGGAGAATTGGCGGCGCTCAGCAACTGGAAGCACACATCAGCCACTTCACCAAGCAGCTCATCGGGAATATCAAAGAATTGCAGAACCCGTACGCTGTTCCTCTTCACGGCATCGTGCACATCATCCCGTTTCAGGTTCTCGATCATCTGTGGCAGGTAGGGTAACAGGAGAAAGGGATGCTTTTCCACGCAAAAGTTCATCGACCAGGAAGCACGCTGGGTAATGCGGTAATCCTTCCCGAAGAAGATCCGCATCAGTTCAGCAAAACGATCTTCGTCGGCGCCTATATACGCCGCGATACGCAAAGCCTGCGGCTTCGAATGCTCTTTTACCAGTTCCCGGAGAATGTCCATATGCTAAATGTAAAAAAAGAGGAGGAGGGTATAAAACAAAAAAAACATACCCTGGGGTATATTTTTTCCTTAATATGAAAATATATCTTTCTAATTAAAGAACTTGTACGTTTACAGCGTTCAAGCCTTTTTTACCGTTTTGCACTTCATATTGTACTTCGTCGTTCTCACGAACGCGATCGATCAGACCTGATGAGTGAACAAATACATCTTCCCCACCGTTTTCTGGAGTAATGAAACCGAATCCTTTAGTTTCATTAAAAAATTTTACTCTACCTTTTTGCATTTTATTAATTTGTTAATACTTCTGCAAAGATATTCAATAATTATTCACTCTCACAAATTTATTTCAAAAAGGCTTTCAACTACTCTTTAAAGCCCGGTACGAACCCTGTTATTTCAGATTTATATTCTGAAAAAGTGTAAAACCGCTGAATCATTTTGACATTTCAGGGTTATTTGCCTGTTTGTCTGACCTGGTCGTTTTTTCTGAAAAGTGGGTTTTAATAATTAGAAACCATGTTTTAACTCAAAGATTTTATAAGAAAGAAGTAATGAATGCAGCCGGCTAAAAATTATAAAAGGTAAAAATGCCTTTTATAAAAGGAAATTTGTTATCTTCGAAAATGGAACAGAAAGCAGAAAATCAACTTTTATTAGATACGATCCCTGTGTATCTCCGGGCCGCCGATGTGCTTACGCTTATCAGCAGCGGTGTGGTCAATTCCAGCTACCTGGCAGCGCTGAAGAATCTCACCAATTTCAGCGATGAGATCATATCCAACTGGCTCAATATCAATGTAAAAACATACCGGAGCTATAAAAAGCCAAAAACCGCGATCAAAGCCGATATCCAGGAACACACGGTGATGCTCCTGGCGCTTATGAAACACGGCATCGAAGTATTCGGCAGCAACGAAGAGCTTGAAAAATGGCTGCAGGCAGAGAATTTCCAGTTGGGCAAAACCAAACCCATCGATTACCTCAATACCATCAGCGGCATTAAATTCATAGACGACCGCCTCACCGGGATGGAATACGGAGATAACGCCTGATCATGGAGGTTTACAGGATATCGAGAGACAAGTACGCCAAAGCCTTAACCGCCTCCGGTGTGGCCAATCGCTGGAACTACGACCAGGAATGGGTGATCTATACCGCCTGTAACCGTGCCCTGTCTACCTTAGAGCTGGTCGTTCACCGCTCGGCCATCAAACCGGCATTCAATTACCAGGTGATGGTGATATCCATTCCCGACGAGCCCCGTTTTATCACCGAAATTACCGGTAAAGACCTGCCCGCGAACTGGCAGCATATTGAAAGCTATCCCCGGTTGCAAAAAATCGGAAGCGATTGGTATACAGGCAACCGATCCCTGGTACTTAAAGTGCCATCTGCCGTGCTCCCCAGCGAGTCGAATTATATGATCAACACTAAGCACCCGGATTATAAAAAGGTGAAGCTGTTGCGACTGGAGAGCTTTTTCTGGGATGAGCGACTGTTGTAATTAAGCAAATGATCTTTTCAGGGCTCATAATATACTATGGCAGAACAGCTTATTTGCTATGAGTAGATTTTTTTATTATTCTTACAACAAATTATACGCTTACACAATGATCACAACACGCTATAAACTGTTCCTCCTGGTAGCCGGCTTGCTCTTCAGCATGACTGCAGCTGCCCAGACCCAGTCATTAAAGATATTCGAAGTGGGGCATGCCGATGAGTGGGTAGGCGGCTTCTCTTATTTTGAGCCGGTTACGCTTTCGCAGGGCCAGATCGTTCACAGCTACCTGTACAGGAAGCAGCACGCGACTAATCAGCATGTTTTTGGTGATGTAAAGATCCATACATACAGCACCTCGACAGGTACATTGCTTGAACAGGAAAACAGTAGCGGAGATTCCCTGTTTATTATCAAAACCATTTTAAAAGCCAACGGAGAGCGGATCCTGCTCGGGAACATGTACAAGCACCTGGCGCTTTATGATCTGGATACATTCAACACAACAGGTCCGGCTAATGAATACCGGTCTTTTCTACTGCATCTCGATCCTTTGAACCAGACCCTGCATTACGAAGATTTTGCGCCTGTACAGGATATGGCACTGGATACAAGCAATAACCTCTTATACCTGGTCGAGCAATCCACATACAATACAGCGAAAGTATACGCTTACGATCTGACCTCCGGCCATAAAAGTATCATCGCCAATATCGGCAAATCACGGTATAATCCGCGGATCATGATCACTTCCCAGTATGTATATGTCTGTGGCTCATCCATCAATTACGGTGTAGAAATAAATGGCCAGCAGCATTCGACCAGCTTTCCATATGCGACCTATGTAATACAATTGGCGAGAGACGGATCATTTAACTGGATCAACATCATTAAAGACGTAACCACCCCGCATATGGGGCTGGCTCCGGCACCTGGTCAGGGGGTGTACCTCTGCTCCGACTTGGAAGAAGGAATAAAGATAGGGGCAGACTCCCTTTCGGGTCCGACCTGGGGAGGAGATTTCCTGCTCACCCGGATCGACTCCTCAGGACAATATTTATGGGCCACCGAAGCGCCGAATAATACACTCTGCGGATATAGCCTGGGCAGGGGCTTCTTCATCGACAGCGACCAGTCGTTCAACGTATACGTCGCCGGCGCGTCGAGAAGCATATTGAAATGGGACGATGGATTAGAGATCGGCCGCGATAGTAATATCATTGTACCAACCATGCTGATGTACGATAGTACAGGTATAGTGAAGCATCATGTGATCGCATCGGCAGGGGAGCAGGGCAGCTTTTTCTCGGTCGATGTGGAAGCCAACGGAGATTTTGTTCTCAACGGCAAGATCAGTAACACCCTTACTTTTGATACCCTCACATACACGGTTACCGATGGAGGATGGCACCCTTATTTCCTGTATTACCAGCAGCCTGTAGTGCTTACCGGGCTTGCGCCGCAGAAGCCGTCCCGGCTCTCCGTGTATCCCAACCCAGCTGATGTTGACGGTATTTTATCGGTATCCCGTATAAGCACCGAAATCACTCAGCTCGAAATCTATACAATAACGGGGAAAAAGATCCGGGAATATCACATGGGTCTCCACACCGATTTCCAAATCCCACTCAACGATCTTCAACCCGGAATCTACCTGCTTCGCTCAGGTTCACAGTGGACAAAGCTGGTGGTCAAGTAATAAATAATAAATGAAGTTGCCAACGAAGCTACGTCATGTGGCCATATAACATGATGGGTAATTGTAGAACAACAATATTTTTTACTTGTGCTATTTTCTTATAATGTACATGCAGAAGGGAACGCCCTAATAAAAATCTTGAACTTGCCTTCTATGAAGTCACTTTCGGGTGTTAGCTTCATAAATGTCTCGCAGAAAAAACTGCTGATAAACCGCTGCCATTTTGTTGCAAAATTCTGCTGCAACCTCCTTTTGTCCGTGGTTAAAAAGAAAAGATACTAAATCTTTAATAAGCTCTTTGTCAAAGTCTCCCAGATAGTCTTTAAAATTCAATGAAGAGATTATTTTTCCTATGGCTTTAGCCGTTGTATTTGGGTTTCCTTTTGCCTTTAACGCTACAAGACCTTCTATTAATTCACGGGTTGAATGTGTTTTGTCAATGTGTTTGCAAGACTTTAAAATGAGGTCTGTATAAACGTCATTCAATTCAGGTACAAACACAATCCAATTAGAAAGAGTAGCTAATTTTTTTTGTTCTTCCTCAATGTTTGAGTTTTCATATTTATCTGTCAAGAATTTCCATAAATCAACAATTATTTGTTGAAACTCCTGTTGTTCCAATTCAGATAAAGTTTTCGGATAGGTTTCTTGTCGCCAAATAAAATTAATTAACTCGTCAACTTCGTTGGGGGAAGATTGATTTACGAACTTGAAGAGTAATTTCTCGGATGAAAGTGTTTCGTATTTCCAAAAATAAAACGCTGTTAAATGGGGAACTAAGCCATTATTACTAAAATTCTTCGTAGAAGAAAGGTAGATGTGTAGCCTTGATTTTTGTCTACTTTTTATCAAGAAAAAGTAGGAAAGAAAAGCCTTGATCTCGTTGTGTCCTTTTGGATCAGGCCAAAAGGACAATGAACCGGCTTTAAGGGCAGGATACTGTATAGATAAAGCGACGATAAAGAATACTTAATGTTATAAATAGTATTGTTTTTGACACTGTTAGACACACAACAACTAAATACCGGTAAAAACAGGTAGATTTCATATACATACTCGAATTTCAAACCGGTAAATACAGGTAAATTTAATGCGAATTACGCATAAATAACTAATTAACAGCACCTTAAACAGGTAAGTAACATGCTATACATTTCAAATTTGATATATCGACCAATAATTGTCATAGACAACTCATTTTCAATAATTTGATGTATTTTGCTAACTTAAATAGTTGGATATAATTAACCTATAATGTTTGCGTTATGTTAACGTAGCCGCCAGGCTTTTAAAGTTTGTTCTTAAAGCCCCCCGAGAGCCGGTACACCCGCGTGAGGGATAGCAGCGGTTACCCCACAGCGAGGCACGAGCGAGGAGTAAAAGCGGATAGCCCGACCGCTGCCCTTGGATGCTAAAAATCTTCTTCTAAAAACAGCTCATCAAAAGTGCAGGGGGCACGTCCCGATTATACACCATGTGCAGCCCAATGTGACAGACACCAGCAACACAGCGCCGGGATGGTGGGTGGGGTGTTGCGGGTTTCAATCGGCGGAGACGATTAATTGTATTTCATAAAATTAAACATTGGCTATTTATTATTGTAAGCAATATTATCTCAGATAATGAGATAATATTCTTTACAAAACACTACATTTACGCTATAAAATGTACTGTATGAACCGAATCAAAGAAATACTGGAACAGAAAGGAATAAAGCAAGTATGGCTAGCCGATCAACTGGGCAAAAGCTATAACATGGTTAATTCCTACGTACAGAATAGACGACAACCAAGTTTAGAAATTCTTAATCAAATTGCAGAAATATTGAGTTTAGATGTAAAGGAATTAATTGTTTCAAATAAAGAAGCACAAATAAACAACTGAAGAATATCCCAATGGAAAAAATAGAAATAGAACAAGATATTGTGCCTCAGCAAGAAGAAAGAGTTAATTTATTAGAAAGATACGATCCCAAAGTGCCACACATAACAAAATATATGGGGTCAAAAAGAAATATATTAAAATTTGTAATAGATTCGATTAATGACATTTATTTTAGTGGTAAAGTTTGTGACTTATTTGCCGGGACTAGCATACTTTCAGGTGCATTGGGTAAACTAATACCGATGCATTCAAATGATATTCAAGAGTATTCTGCTATTCTTGCTAATACTTATTTGTCTAATTATAACTGGGAAGAAATTGAGAAAGATATATTGGATACTATAATTGACAAAGCCAATACCTATATAAACGAAATAAAAGTACTTCATCCAGATTTAATTTTTTCCTATGCTGGCCAAATGACCTTAGCTCAATTTGTAGAACTGGAAAAACAACAACAAAACCTTATTGATCATAATTTTGGAACGCTTAGCCATCATTTGTTTATTAAATGCTATTCTGGCACTTATTGGTCATTTGAACAATGTCTTTGGATTGATGCATTGAGAAAAGTGGCTGACGAATATAGAGGAACTTCACTTTTTTATGTAATTATGTCAAGTTTGATATATGCAATGTCCTATAATTCTCAAAGCACCGGTCACTATGCACAATACAGAGATGCGACAAAAAAATCTTCTAAAGACGATATTCTGATCTATAGGTTAAGAGAAATTGCACCTTATTTCAAAGCTAAATTCGAACAATTAAAAGGTTATCTGGGCAAAAACTCATTAGAGCATAAAATCACATCGCTAGACTATAGAAAATGCTTGGATGAGATAGAACCTGGCACATTAGTCTATGCGGACCCTCCATATGCTTTTGTACATTATTCAAGGTTTTATCATGCATTGGAAACATTGGTAAAATACGATTATCCAGAAGTTGACCACAAAGGCAGGTACCGCCAAGATAGGCATCAATCGCCATTTGGACGAAAAACAGAAGTATCAGATGCATTTAAATCTTTATTTAAAAAGGTAGGCGATAAGCGATCAAGTATTGTTTTAAGCTATAGCAATACAGGCATGATCACACTTGAAGAAATACTTTTGATTGCGACGGAAGCTATGGGTAGTAGTTATGACATATCATATCGGGAAGAAGACTACAAACATAGTACGATGGGGAGGAGTGATGATAAGAGTAAAGAGGTTAAAGAATATTTAGTGATAGCTAAAATAAGGCAAAATGGCTAGTGTTGATTTTTCAAAACTGAAAACATCGTGGACAAAATATGACATTGTTCAGGTAATGGACGTTATATCCAGCGAAGAAAAAATAGAAAAATACAAGAATAAGGAAATAGGTATTGACGAACCTATCCTACGATCTTTTCTGGGAATTAAGCGATTGATTGACCCTATTCCTTCATATTGGATCGAACTTCAGAATTATCCTAATGAGAAAAGACTCTTCGCTTTATTTGCCGTAATCTTTACACATTGGGGTGTTATACAGGAATTTTCTAATGAATATTGTACCGGTGATATGCAAGGCAGGTTTACAATGCAATGGGGAAAACAATATACGAATATTAGAAGCGCATTGGTAGAATCAGGTGCTTCAGCACCTGATTATCGACGTGAAGATGAAGTTCCGTTCGACTTTTCTTCTATATTCAAAAATGGTATTATAGGTACTCTTTTTAAACAATTGCTTACAGAGCGTATTGAGCGGGTAAGCAAGAAAAAATTGAATCCAATAGATTTTTATTCGATTTGTTCTGAAAATGGATTTCATAAAGCGATTAGTATTTCCGAAGCCCAATTTAGAGCTTGGACTAATGGAGACTCAATTAACCAGGTAATTTCAAAAGAGCAAAAAAGTTTCAATCTCAATGCTTCTTTTCAGTTCTTAAACGAGTTTACGAAAGAGGGGTGGGATATAGCTTTTGAATTAGTGGAGCAGGCAAAATATAAATACTTACTTAAACTTAAAGATAAGTATGCTCATTTTCTACCCTTGCTTATATATAATAAGGAAAATGGAATATTTGAAATATCGTCTTTTACCGAATTGTATGATAAACTACAGCTGGGAGATTCGAGTACAGCAACAAAAAATCTTTATATCGATTCTGCTACATTGGATTCGTTCGCAGATAAAATACGTAGTGATATAGCCAACATTCAAAGGCGATACCCAGAATTTAAAACGATTATAGAACTGGTATTTCAATCGAATATAACTCACATCAATACAGTAAAAATTAAAAATTTCTATTCCATCAATGAAGCTGATCTCTGTCATATTAATGGTGCCAAAGAAGTTTATTTTTTAGGTGAAAATGGCGACGGTAAATCTCTAATGCTTATGGGCATTTATTTGGCTTTTAACCGTTATTTTATAGCCAATAAAACAGAACAGGATGAAACAGGAAAAGTAATAGATATCCTAAAAGGCAATCCGGATTTAGAGTTACTGGCAACAGATGTAAATAGCGAACAATACGGCAACGATAAAGGGAAATACCTATCTAACCTTTTGGCCTACGGCACCCATCGCGGACGCTATAATTCCATTGTTGGCAAAGCGGAAGAATATGGATTTATGTCTCTTTTTGATAGCGAAAAAGTGCTAAACGATCCTGTTCAATGGCTAAAGAATCAGAAGCTTTTGGAATTGGAAAAGATATTGGACTCAAAGAATTCTATAGGCGAAGAAAAATATTTACCCAATTCTTTTCCTGTTGAGGCACTTCAGGATATGTTTTATGAATTGCTTGAAAAAAATGTACAAATAGATGTAGACGGCAATGGTGTATATTTTACAGAAAAAGGACATGCTCTTACTTTTGAGCAGCTTTCAGAAGGCTACAAAAGTATCCTGATTTTTGTATCAGATATGATATATCGGCTCAGTCAACTTCAGATAGATAGTGCAAAACTGGCAGATTTAAAAGGGGTAGTTTTAGTAGATGAAATTGATCTTCACCTCCATATAAAATGGCAGAGGGTTATAGTGAGCAAGCTGAGGACGTTGTTTCCTAACGTACAGTTCATTTTTACTACCCATAGCCCGGCAATGATTCAGGGTGCATCTGATGATGCAGTTATTTATAGAGTGTACCGCAATGCGGAGGATGGAAAAACAAGAGTAAGTGACCCTTATTATCGAAAGGAGCTAAATCATCTTATGATTAATACTTTGGTAACCTCTACACTTTTTGGTTTAGAGGACTCGAGGCTGAACCCTAACGATAACAATTCTGACACAAGCGAAACTTATCTCCTTTACAGAATAAATAATAAGCTTGAAGAAACTTTAGCCATGCAGAAACGGGAAGGGAAAACATTTGTAAGCGATAAGGAAATAGATGATTTGATTCAGCAAATTATTGACGAAGAATTGGGTAAGAAAAATGATCAAGATAACTAAAAACCTAAGCCAGATACCAGCCTCTTTGTTGCCCGCTTTTCCAGATTTTTTCCCGGAAAGAATAGGCACTAAACTTGTACCTATACCACCTAAATCTAAAACTACTCATGCAAGGCGCATGGATGTTATTAATGCAGGTGCTTATACAGACAAGAATACTTTTAATAGCAGGTACAAAGAGGATGATATCAGAAATGCGCTTTTAGCCATTTATAAAAGCAAATGTGTTTTTTGCGAACAAAAAGTAGAACAATACCACATTGAACATTACCGCCCTAAGGATATATATTATTGGCTCGCTTTTTCTTGGGATAATTTGCTAATGGCCTGCCCAACGTGCAACGAGCATAAGGGAACCTCTTTTGATCTTTCTGGTACGAAAGTTAAGTTTGTTAATACAGAAGCCAATGTACGCAGAATCAACAATAGTTCTGCAGATTATGATGCACAGGAAGCCCCAATGCTGGTAAACCCCGAAATAGATGAGCCATTGGGCGAAATTGGTTTTCAGAAAAATGGTATAATTGAATCCGAAAACTTTAGGTTTGCTTATACAATTAGTCAGTGCCAAATAGACAGGATAGCGTTAAACGATAGCCGAAGAGAATTGCTGGACAGGTTTAAAGAATATGTTACCAGTGCCTTAATCGAATATCAGGATACAAAAGATCAAAATACTGCAATT
>CALNCF010000183.1 GCA_937875035.1 uncultured Sphingobacteriaceae bacterium
CAGGGGGCGTCTTCCGAAGCGTTTCAGGAAGTCTGAATAGCCCAGGCTCACAGCCGATGTATTATAGAAATACCAGTTTGCGCCAGGAGTGGATGCTCCGCCGCTGGTTTGAGGCCTGTTGGTCGTAATGTTCTGGGTGATGCTCTCCTTAAGGATACGCTCCTCTTCTTCTTTCTTTAGCTTTTCTTCCAGGTCGCGCTTCACCACTTTGTCTACGGCTGCCAAGCGCTCCTTCTCGGGCATCCGGGCTAAGGTTTGGAGGCTGTCTTCCAGGGCAATTACCCGGAGGTTTTTAACAAGGACAGCCAGGCTGTTCTTACGCGACATCACCAGGTCGTAATCGGCATGGGTCTTCGACATGAAGGTCGCTGTACTGTCGTAATAAACCTGTGCGGGCTCATAATCGGCCTGGTCGTAATAGATCGTAGCCATCTTATAAAATGACAGGCCTTTCTGTGCCAGGTTTCCTATGGAGGAGGCTGCCGATAATTTGTAATACTGGATCGCCTTCTTGTTATCGCCTTCACGTTCGTAAATATTGGCGAGGGCATAATAGATCTGATCCTTGTATTCCTTGTTCTTGTCATCTTTCAGCAGGTCGCTGAGCTGCTTCTCCAGCTCCTTTTTAGAAGCCATGGTCTTTCCCTGGAACAGGCGCGCCGAGTTGATCTTCGCATTAAAGGCCATCTCGTACGGAGGGTTCATCTTTAATACCCGCTGGTAATTCAGCACTGCTTTATTCTCATTGTTCGTACGTTCAGCGAGCTGAGCGACAATGTATGTATAACGGCTGCGTTTTGCCTTGCGTTTTTCAATAGGAATAGCTTTTTCCAGGTATTCGATGGCTTTCGGGTAAGCCTGCTTCTTGATGTTATAGCTGGCTGCCGCTGCATACAGCTCTGGCATGAGCGATTTAGGGAATGTCTTGGAATCGAGCGCCAGGTTAATGATCGACTCAGCCTCGGTGAGCTTGTTGAGCTCCAGGTATGATTTGATCATCCATATATAGGCTTCGTTGCCCGAATGAGTGTTCTTGTATTTACCGGCCACAAAGCGAAAGCTTTCCACTGCCGCGAAATAATCGCGTTTATAGAAATATGCCTGGCCGATCACCAGGTAGCAGTCGTCGATCCATTTGCTGATCTCGTGACGCTGAATGACCAGCGAAGCCTTCTTGATTGCCTCGTCCATCGGGCCGAACGCTGCTTTCGCCTGCAGCTCATTTCCTAAAGGAAAAACGGGAAGGATCTCATCGAATTTATCGGTGTGGCTTTCGGCAGTTTGCTTCGCCACCATGATTACCCGCTGTTTCGCGTTGAAGTACCCGTTGTATTTTGCCGTTACGTTGTGATAAGCTCTTTTAATAGGCGTATTCTTCTTTTTGGAGTTACAGGATGCCACCAGCAGGGGTGTTATCAGTAATGCAAAATACAACAAGACGCGGTTGGTTCTGATAATCAATGTATTCGAGTTTTAGTATGCGTATTTAATAACTGAACAAGCACAAAAATATTTTATTTAGTGAAAATAAAGAATTTACCGCTCCGGCGGGAATCCTGATTATTCAGCTTTTTTAAGTTAATTTGTAATGTTATGGCATTAAAGAAGCGCACCTTTCTTGAACGATTACGCATAAAGTACAAGCTGGTTGTTTTTAACGACGATACCTTTGAAGAGAAAGCCTCTTTTACCCTGAACAGGCTGAACGTGTTTGTGTTGCTCAGCGTTCTCACCATCCTGCTTGTATGCATGGTAACAGCGATGCTCGTGCTCACCCCGCTTAAAGAATACATTCCCGGTTATGCCGATGTCTCCCTGCGCCGCGATATCAACCAGATGGCGGTCTATACCGATTCCCTGGAGCGTGTGCTTCGTTCCAATGACCTGTACATTCAAAACATCAAAGATGTGATCAACGGACGGGCGGGGATGAACGATACTCTGAACGCGCACAGCAAGCCCAGCCTGATCGACAGTAACGTACGCATTGGGTCGCGCCCGGAAGAAGATTCCCTGCTTCGCGAGATGATCGAGTCGCAGAATGAGTTCGACCTGTCGGTAAGCGATAGCCGGAACAAAGACCAAGGGATCGCGGGATATTCATTCTTTACGCCTATCAAGGGCATTATCACCGAAAAATTCAACAGCAAAACAAGCCATTACGGCATCGATATAGCGGCTTCGAGGAACGAGGCGATCAAATGCGTTTTAGAGGGTACCGTGGTCTTTGCCGGCTGGACCTCTGAAACCGGTTATGTGATCGCTGTACAGCATAATAACAACCTGGTGTCTATTTACAAGCATAATTCAGTGTTGTTGAAAAAAGTTGGTAATTTTGTCAGGGCCGGTGAGCCGATCGCTATTGTAGGAGATACAGGCGAATTGTCGTCCGGTCCGCACCTGCATTTCGAGCTATGGTATAAAGGAAATGCGGTTAACCCGAAAGACTACATAAATTTTTAAAGGATGTTTGGGAAAAAAGAAATTAACAAGACTACGCAGGAAAACGTAATAAGCGGCTCCATCAATATTATCGGTGCGGGTACGGTGATTACGGGCGATATGTCTTGCAAGGGCGATATTCGTATTGATGGCGTGATCACCGGTAATGTGATCTCGAAATCGAAAGTCGTGATCGGCCCTACCGGCGAAGTAACCGGCGATATTGTCTGCACCCACGGCGACATCAGCGGCGCTTTAAAGGGTGATATAACCGTCTCCGAAACCTTATTTCTTAAATCCACCGCCTGTTTAAAGGGCGATATCGTTACCAATAAGCTGATCGTGGAAGCCGGGGCCCTGTTTACCGGGAACTGCAACATGGGCATGGTAACGGATACGATGAACTTAGCACATGCCTCCAGAGAACGACAAGTTAAAGAAACAGCGACAGCTGCTTCATAGCTATGCCCGTTATTCGGGTGTAGCCTTCCAGATGCTGGGAATCATGGCGGTTTTTATATTCGGCGGCTGGAAGCTGGATCAGCATTTTCAAACAAATACCCCCTGGATCACCGCTATTATGGCCATTCTGGGTATTGCTCTTGCGCTTTTCACCATTCTAAAACAGGTTAAATCTTGAAACTATCACGTTTTTATACCGGCTTCGCTGCTTTGTCTGCCCTGCTGGCCATTGCTATTATCCTGATCGGACGGTACTTCCCCGACCGTCACCTCCTGCTCGATCATATATGGGGCTTCTATGTGTTCTTCGCGGCAACCACTTTCCTGGCCTATATGCTGGGCCATATCGGCATCAGAAAGGGCTCTGATATGTCTGTAATGCTGATACTGGGTGGAGTAGGCTTTAAGCTTTTGGCCTGCATGATCTTAGCGCTGGTTTACCTTTATAATTTCAAAGTGGACAAGCTGGTTTTTCTTTCAAATTTTTTTATTTTATATTTTACTTACACAGCCTTTGAAATTTATTCCTTAATGGCTACCTTGCGCGCTCAAAAAACAACATAAAAATCTTAACGTAGATGCGCAATAACCGCTTTTTTGTAGTAAACCGACACGCCTTTGTTCTGATTTTCGCGCTTTTTAGCTTCGTTTCGATCAATGCGTTTGCCAATACCGAAAATGTTCACAGTGACTCTACACAGGCACAAGTGAACCATACCGACAGCGCTGCCCACGGAAATGCGCATGCTGCCGGTCATGGTGAAGAGGAAAAATTCAATCCTTCCGAACTCATCCTTGAGCACATCGCCGATTCTTACGACTGGCACCTATGGGGTCATACTTCGATCCACCTGCCGGTGATTCTTTATACAGACAAAGGCCTGGAAGTATTCTCCTCCGGGAAATTCAATCATGGTCATGATGTATATGCCGGCAAGAACAATTACAAGATCGAGCACAATCATATCGTTATCGTGGATGCCGCAGGCAATGTGGATGAAGCGGCCTCTAAAAAAGTACTTGATTTCTCTATTACCAAGAACGTAGCCTCCTTATTATTATCTGTTACCCTGCTGATCATCATCTTCCTTTCTGTAGCAAGCGCTTACAGGAAAACCGAAGGGAAAGCCCCGAAAGGCTTCCAGTCGATGATCGAGCCGGTGATCATCTTCGTAAGAGACGAGGTTGCGAAGCCGAACCTGGGTTACAAATACGGTAAGTTCATGCCTTTCCTGCTGACCATCTTCTTCTTTATCTGGATGAATAACATGTTAGGACTGGTTCCTTTCTTCCCGGGAGGAGCGAACGTATCCGGAAATATCGCCTTTACCATGGTGCTGGCGGTGATCACTTTTATCGTGATCAATCTTAACGGAAGCAAGGCATACTGGGGGCATATCTTTAAGCCGCATGTTCCGTTGTGGATGTACCCTTTGATGATCCCTGTGGAGATCGTGGGTATCTTTACCAAGCCTATCGCCCTGATGATCCGTCTTTTTGCGAACATCACTGCGGGTCACATTCTTATCCTGAGTCTTATTTCCCTGATCTTCATCTTCAAATCGGCGCTGGTAGCTACGGTTGCGGTTCCTTTTGCGGTGTTTATCAGTGTAATTGAATTACTGGTAGCGTTCTTACAGGCGTTTATCTTTACCATGCTCGCAGCGTTATTCATTGGTATGGCCATTGAAGAGCCGCATGCTGATCATTAATATTTTGAAACTTATTGTTTAACTAATATAAATCTTAAAAAAATGACAGGAAGTATTGCTGCAATTGGAGCCGGATTAGCCGCTATTGGCGCTGGTATCGGTATCGGAAGAATCGGTGGTTCTGCTATGGAAGGTATGGCAAGACAGCCAGAAGCCGCGTCTAAAATTCAGGCGGCTATGATCATCGCTGCTGCGTTCGTGGAAGCGGTATCATTATTCGCCGTAGTAGTTGCCCTTTTAGGTAACTAATCAGGATTCTTTAAAGCCTGTAACGATTGGTTGCAGGCTTTAATTTAAACAAGGTTTATTTTAACAGTAAGGAAAAACGATTAAAAACATATATCAATGGAATTAGTAACCCCAAGTATAGGTTTAGTATTCTGGACAACCGTTTCTTTTTTGATCCTGATCTTCGTATTGGGCAAGTTTGCCTGGAAGCCGATCATGAAGGCGCTGGACGATCGTGAAAGATCGATCGAAGACGCATTAAGCGCGGCTGAAAAAGCAAAAGAAGAGCTGACCCGCCTGAACAACGAAAGCGAGCAGCTATTGAAAGAAGCACGTGCAGAAAGAGATAAGATCCTGAAGGACGCGAAAGATATTAAAGACGCTACGATCGCTGATGCGAAGAACCTGGCAAAGGTAGAAGGCGAAAAGATGATCACGAAAGCGAAAGAAGAGATCAACAACCAGAAGATGGCTGCTCTCGCGGAAGTGAAGAACCAGGTAGCAGGCCTTTCCCTGGAAATCGCGGAGAAAGTATTGAAGCACCAGCTGGAAGATAAGAGCAAGCAGGAGTCATTGGTAAATGATCTTCTGAAAGATGTAAAATTAAACTAACCGATCGGAGGATCTGGAGGTCCCGGTTCGCCCGGGAATGCCAGGTTAAGACGTTTTCAAATTAACTTATGTCAGAAATAAAAGTAGCTACCAGGTATGCAAAATCGTTGATCGATCTTGCTGTTGAGAATAACTCACTGGAAGAGGTACGGAACGATATGGAACTTTTTCTCCAGGCCTGCAGGGCAAGCTCTGAGCTCCAGGCGGTATTGAAGAATCCTATTATTTCTTTAGATAAGAAGATCAATGTGCTGAAGGATCTTTTCGCATCGAAAGTGAACGCTATTACCAGCGCTTTCTTCGCGATCGTTGTGAATAAGGGTCGTGCAGGGATCCTGTACGGAACCGCTAAGGAATTTATCAACCAGTACAACCTTAAAAAGGGCATTATCAAAGCGTCTGTGGTTTCCGCATCCGCGCTGACTGCCGATGCAGAAAAGCAGATCATCGATATGGTGGCGAAGGCGACCGGCAAGCAGGTGATCCTCGAAAAGAAAGTAAACCCCGAGCTGATCGGAGGCTTTGTATTAACTGTGGGCGACAAGCAGTTCGACGCCAGCATTATGAAGAGCCTGAAATCGCTGAAGAACGAATTCTCCAGCAACTATTTTGTAAGCGCATTATAATCCGGGAAGCAGTATAAGCTGCTTTTGTTATTAATATAAACAATCAGTCAATCAACAAATAAAACATTATGGTAGAAGTAAGACCAGATGAAGTATCGGCGATCCTCAGACAGCAATTGTCGGGCTTAAAGTCGGAAACTGAATTAGAAGAAGTAGGTACCGTGCTGCAAGTGGGTGATGGTATTGCACGTGTATACGGCCTGACCAAAGTTCAATCGGGAGAACTGGTTGAATTTGAGAACGGGTTACAGGGTATCGTGCTGAACCTGGAAGAGGATAACGTGGGTGTGGTATTGTTAGGTTCTTCCGAAGCAATCAAAGAAGGTGACACGATCAAACGTACCAAGAAGATCGCATCTATCAAGGTAGGTGAAGGGATGCTTGGCCGTGTGGTAAACACGCTCGGACAGCCTATTGATGGTAAAGGCCCGATCGCAGGCGAAGTATTCGAGATGCCTTTAGAGCGTAAAGCTCCGGGGGTAATTTACCGCCAGCCGGTAAATGAGCCGCTTCAAACCGGTATTAAAGCGATTGACGCGATGATCCCTATCGGCCGTGGCCAGCGTGAGCTGATCATCGGTGACCGCCAGACAGGTAAGACTGCGGTGGCGATCGACACGATCATCAACCAGAAAGAATTTTATGATAAGGGACAGCCTGTATTCTGTATTTATGTAGCGATCGGTCAGAAAAACTCTACCGTAGCTTCTATTGTAAGAACACTGGAAGAAAAAGGCGCCCTGGCATATACAGTTATTGTAGCGGCTTCGGCAGCAGATCCTGCACCTATGCAGTTCTTTGCTCCGTTCGCAGGTGCTGCGATCGGGGAGTTCTTCCGCGATACAGGTCGTCCTGCACTGATCGTTTATGATGACTTATCGAAACAAGCGGTAGCTTATCGCGAGGTTTCCCTGCTGCTTCGTCGTCCGCCAGGACGTGAGGCATACCCGGGCGACGTATTCTACCTTCACTCCCGCTTATTAGAGCGTGCGGCGAAAGTAAATGCGACTGATTCGGTAGCGCAGGCGATGAACGATCTTCCGGATTCGATCCGTCACCTGGTAAAGGGTGGTGGTTCATTAACCGCACTTCCTATTATCGAAACACAGGCGGGGGACGTTTCTGCGTACATTCCTACCAACGTGATCTCGATCAGCGACGGACAGATCTTCCTGGAGTCGAACCTGTTCAACGCGGGTGTACGTCCGGCGATCAACGTAGGTATCTCGGTATCGCGTGTGGGTGGTTCCGCGCAGATCAAATCCATGAAGAAAGTAGCGGGTACGCTGAAAGGCGACCAGGCTCAGTACCGTGAGTTAGAGGCGTTCTCTAAATTCGGTTCCGACCTGGATGCGGCTACCAAATTCGTGCTTGATAAGGGTGCGCGTAACGTAGAGATCCTGAAGCAAGGCCAGTACCAGCCGATGTCTGTTGAAAAGCAGGTGGCCATTTTATATTGTGGTACAAAAGGCCTGATGCGTAATGTTCCTGTTGAAAAGGTTAAAGAATTTGAGAGCGAGTTCCTGAACCAGATGGAGATCACTCACAAAGAAACCCTGGAATCTATAAAACAAGGTAAGATCGACGACCAGATCACCGGAGTGATTGAGAAATTAGCGAAAGAAATCGCATCGAAATATTAATAATTTGAAGGTTTACAGGTATGCCGGCCCCGGTCTGCATACCTGCTAATCAAACTTTCGAATCCCCAAATTTTCAGATCAGAAAATGGCAAATTTAAAAGAGGTACGGTTAAGAATTGCTTCGGTTAACTCCACACAGCAGATCACGAAAGCCATGAAGATGGTTTCCGCGGCGAAGCTGAAAAGAGCAACGGATGCTATTACACAGATGCGTCCTTACGCAAATAAGCTGAAAGAGATTCTGGCAAATCTTTCTGCCAGCCTGGAAGGATCGGCGAGCGTATTCGCTACCGAACGCGAAGTGAAAAACGTGTTGGTAGTGGTGGTAACATCTAACCGCGGACTGGCGGGAGCATTTAATGCCAACGCGATCAAGACCGCGAACCTGTTGATCCAGAACAAATATGCCGCGCACAGGAACAACGGTACGCTGCATATCCTGGCGATCGGTAAGAAAGCGCAGGACTTCTATACCAAGAACAGGATGAATGTAATTGGTAACCATAATGAATTATTCAACGGGCTTAATTTTGAAACCTCTACACGGATCGCTGATGTGATCATGAAGGGTTTCGAAGAAGGTCAGTGGGATCGTGTGGAAGTGATCTACAACCAGTTTAAGAACGCGGCGGTACAGATTCTGACTACCGAGCAGCTGTTGCCGTTGGCTAAGACTGAAAGTGCCGCAGCCAGCAAACAGAATACAGATTATATCCTGGAGCCTTCGCAGGCAGAGATCGTAGAGGAGCTTATCCCGAAATCGATCAAGATCCAGCTATACAAGGCCCTGCTTGATTCATACGCTTCTGAGCACGGCGCCCGTATGACTTCCATGGATAAAGCGACAGACAATGCCGGCGAGCTGCTGAAATCATTACGCCTTTCATACAACCAGGCGCGCCAGGCAGCCATTACGAACGAGATCTTAGAGATCGTGAGTGGTGCGAATGCTTTATCTGCGCAGTAAGCCGGGTACTAATACAAGATTTAAAACTACAAAGGCAGCGTTACCCACGCTGCCTTTTTTAGTGCTCTTTGCTTTCGTTACTTATGCCAGCACATCGGCGAACTCGGCTTTCTTGTCGAACACCGATTTGGCAAAAGGACAGAGAGGAATGATCTTGATCCCCTTTTCACGTGCCATTTCTACGGCTGCCCGGACAAGCTGCAAGCCCGCGCCCTTGCCTTTCAGCTTTTCAGAAACCTCTGTATGATCGATAATGATCTTATCATCGCCTGCTTTTACATAGGTCATCTCGGCTAAGCGCTCGTTCTCTATTTCAATATAGAAAGCGCCCTTGGCGCCGTTTTCTTCATTTTTGACTTCCATAGCTGTTGTGTTTTGAACTTTAACCTGAATATAGCCGGTTTAAGCGGAAATAAAAAAGGGATACCTCCGGGTATCCCTTTCATCATATCAATTAAAATATGGTATTAGTATTTCATGCCCAGGTTCCAGAATACGAATGACCATATATCGGTCGCTTCGTCGATCTGTTTCGAGGTTGGCTTGCCGGCTCCGTGACCTGCTTTTGCATCAATACGGATCAATACCGGGTTATCGCCTTTGTGCTTCTCCTGCAGGGTAGCCGCAAACTTGAACGAATGCGCAGGAACCACGCGGTCATCGTGATCGGCTGTGGTGATCAGGGTAGCCGGGTAGCTCACACTGTCTTTCAGGTTATGCAACGGGGAGTATTTGATCAGGTAATCGAACTGTTCCTTCTTGTTGCTGGCGCCATACTCTACAGCCCAACCCCATCCAATGGTAAACTGGTGATATCTCAGCATGTCGAGCACGCCTACCGCAGGGATCGCAACCTTGAACAGTTCCGGGCGCTGGGTCATGCATGCCCCGACGAGCAGGCCGCCGTTCGAGCCGCCATTGATGGCAAGCTTCGAGGAGTTCGTATATTTTTCGCTGATCAGGTATTCCGCGGCAGCGATAAAGTCGTCGAATACATTTTGCTTTTTGTCGAGCATACCCGCTTTGTGCCATTCTTCTCCATACTCGCCTCCGCCACGCAGGCTTGGCATAGCGAACACACCGCCGTTCTCCAGGAAGAGCATTCTCGATACGCTGAAAGAAGGGGTGAGGCTGATGTTAAATCCTCCGTAGGCATACAGGAAGGTAGGGTTATTGCCATCCAGCTTCAGGCCTTTTTTATGAACGATGAACATTGGAATCATGGTTCCGTCCTT
>CALNCF010000184.1 GCA_937875035.1 uncultured Sphingobacteriaceae bacterium
TCCAGGTACATCGGGCTCGGCATGAACGATTATCTTTCCAAACCGGTAGAAGAGCAGGTTTTATATGATAAGATCATCGCTCATCTTCCTGCATAATTACGCTTAAATCCGTCCTCTGTCTTTGCATATATCCGTTCCATGCTTATATTAGCGTGATTAGAACACAGCCCGCTCTTCATGCATAAGAATAAACCGTTTACCATTTTTATAGTAGAAGATGATGAAATGTATTCCAAAGTACTGGAATACCAACTGAATCTGAATCCTGATTACGAGGTCAAGGTGTTTCACAATGCCAAGGATTGCATCAAGAACCTGCATGAGCATCCGGCTGTTGTTACGGTAGATTATACGCTGCCCGATATGAACGGCGGCGATCTCCTCAAACGGGTCAAGACCATCAGTCCACAATCGCAGGTCATTATTATTTCGGGACAGGACAATATCGAAACGGCGATCGACCTGCTCAAGCTGGGCGCTTACGATTATATCGTAAAGAACAATGAAGCGAAGAGCCGGATGTGGAACTCGGTAAACAATATCCGCCAGAATTTCGGGCTGAAAGAAGAGATCGAAACCCTGCGCGAAGAGATCGTTCACAAATACGAATTTGATAATCTGATCATCGGTAACAGCGATTCGATGCGTAAGGTATTTACGCTGATGGACAAGGCTACGAAGACCAATATCACTGTATCGGTTACCGGGGAAACCGGGACCGGTAAGGAGCTTGTCGCCAAATCCATTCACTATAATTCCGACAGGAATAAAAAAACGTTCATTGCCGTAAATGTTGCAGCCATTCCCCGGGACCTGATCGAGAGTGAATTGTTCGGTCATGAAAAGGGAGCTTTTACAGGCGCTATTTCCAGGCGGATCGGCAAGTTTGAAGAAGCTGATAAAGGAACGCTCTTTCTCGATGAGATCGGTGAGTTCGACCTGAACCTGCAAAGTAAATTACTACGGGTATTGCAGGAACGGGAGATTACCCGTGTAGGAGGGAACCAGAATATCCCGATCGATGTACGCATCATTACCGCGACCCATAAGAACCTGGCCGAAGAAGTGAAGAAAGGGAATTTCCGTGAGGATTTGTATTACCGCCTCTTAGGTCTGCCGATATATCTTCCGCCCCTGCGCGATCGTGATAAGGATATCCTGGTAATTGCAAAGCATTTTATCGACCAGTTCTGCCAGGAGAATAAGATGCCGGTTATGCAGCTTTCGGTCGATGCGCGGAACAAATTATTATCCTATCATTTCCCGGGCAATGTACGGGAGCTGAAAGCGGTGATCGAGCTGGCCATCGTAATGTCAAATCATGATACGATCCAGCCGGAAGATATTACCTTCAACGAATTCGGTACGGCGCAGGATTTCCTGCTGCTGGAAAAAACGCTGGATGAATACAATCGCAGCATCATTCAGCATTTCCTCGATAAATATGACCATAACGTATTGCTTGTAGCCCGCAAGCTCGACATAGGTAAGTCGACGATCTACCGCATGATCCAGAACGGAGAGCTGAGCACTAAATAAAAAAAGGCCCACCATACCGGCGGGCCTTTTTTTCGGATTCATTTTTAATTATTGCTTCACTATTTTACGGGAAAGAGTTTCCGATCCGTTGTACACGTTCAGGATATAGATGCCCGGCGCAAAAGCGCTGATATCCCAGGTATCTTCGTTACTATGGATCAGCTTATGGCTGATGATGCTGCCCTTGATATCGGTGATATATGCTTCCGTTACTTCGTTCACATTCGGGAAACGGATCTGTAATTCATTATTTGCCGGGTTCGGGTAGACCTTCAGCTTATCGGCCGCTTTATTTGTTATCCCAGTGTTGCTCATATTCATGGAGATGTTATCGAGCACCATTGACGTACCCACATCTCCGTCCTTATAGGTGATGAACACATATACCGAATCGGGTGTACGCATGCCCTGCTCTTCATCATAATTGATATGTACGGAGAACGGGCGCATACCGTTGTTCGCTTCCAGCATGGCAAAGCCATCGCCGACGAAATAGGTGCTGTCTTCTATAGCATCGTATGAAGTAAGGTACACCTCTACCGTAGCGAAATTCCACTCGTTAGCGTCCATGTGGTAGCTGCCATTCATGCTGTACGGACGGGAAGTACATTCCATCAGGCTGAACAGGTCACAACCGACCAGGCTGTCGTCGATAAAGAGTCGCGCACCTGAATTGTTGGGTGTAATTTCTTCGGGTTCCAGGTTGATGGGTGTTCCGTAGAATAAAGATTCGATGATGCTCATTAAAGGTGACCAGCCTGATGGACGGATGAAGCGGACCGTGTCG
>CALNCF010000185.1 GCA_937875035.1 uncultured Sphingobacteriaceae bacterium
TATCAGGAAGAGTGATCGGCTACGATGAGCCATTTGCCATCGATCTTGCGGAAGAGCAGGGTAAAATATCCCCGGAGCGTATCCTTCTCCCGTGCCAGCTTCCAGGCCCCCCTCACAAAAGCATGGCGCTCGTCCAGCATCTCCACGTTCAGGTCGCCAAACTCCAGCCGGCCCATTGCCTGTACATCCGGGTAGCTTTTCCTGTAATTCGCGAGGGTTTTATTCCAGCCAAACTGCGGCCCGTTCTTACCGATGAACACCAGCGAATCAGAGTTCCAGTAGCCCAGCTTCATATAGCCTTCCAGGTCGCCCCTGTTCCAGGCCGACTGCTGCTCCTGCAATACTTTCCGGATATGGTCTTCTTCCTGAGCGAATACGGGAGAAAGGCTCAGCAGCGCCATCACCAGGGTAAAGATCACTTTCATAAGATTTATCAGATTAGACAGAGCGAATGTAGGAATAAAGCCGTTTACCTTAAATACCACCTGCATCTGCAAACTTTTAACGATGTTTAACCGTTTCTTATACCATGCGCGGATTTTCATTTAGCAGGTTCATTCCTGAAAACTTACCCAAGGGTTCATTCGATGAGCTCCGGACCCTCTTCAACGAGCTGTTGAATTATACGGCCGGGGACGCGAACGAGGCATTGGCCTGGATGAATGAGCTCGACAAGAAATATCATATTACACGGGATGAGTATGGGATGGGAGATTTTATCGAGGACCTGAAATCGAAGGGATACCTCGATGAGGACCGGGGCGACGGAGGCTTTAAGATCACCGCGAAAACCGAGCAGGCCATCCGGCAGTCGGCGCTCGAAGAGATCTTCGGCAAGCTTAAGCGTTCGGCCAAAGGCAATCACAAGACCAGCTATTCCGGGCAGGGAGATGAAAAGAATGCTGAACGCCGCGCCTTCGAATTCGGCGACAGCCTCGACAGGATCGATATCACCCAATCCATTCAGAACGCGCAGGTAAACCACGGCATCCAGAATTTTCGCCTCACCGAACAGGACCTGGAGGTCGAAGAAATGGATTACAAGACCCAGACCTCTACCGTGCTGATGATCGACATTTCGCATTCGATGATCCTCTATGGCGAAGACCGCATTACACCGGCGCGGAAAGTAGCCATGGCCCTTGCCGAGCTGATCAATACAAAATATCCGAAAGACACACTCGATGTGATCGTTTTCGGCAACGATGCCTGGCCCATCAGCATCAAAGACCTGCCCTACCTCGAAGTAGGTCCTTATCATACCAACACCTATGCGGGGTTAGAGCTTGCCGCCGACATCCTGAGAAGAAGGAAGACCAATAACAAGCAGATATTTATGATCACCGATGGTAAGCCTTCCTGCCTGAAAGAAGGAGCCCGCTATTACAAGAACAGTGTCGGGCTCGACCGTAAGATCGTGAACAAGACCCTGAACATGGCGGCGCAGTGCAAGAAGCTCAACATTCCCATCACCACCTTTATGATCGCGAAGGACCCTTACCTGCAGCAGTTCGTACGCGAGTTCACCGAAACGAATAACGGCAAGGCATTCTACAGCTCGCTGAACGGGCTGGGCGAATACATTTTTGAAGACTATATCAGGAACCGGAGAAAAACGGTACGCTGACAAAAGAAGGGTACCCTGTAAAAAAAGACACATGAAGAACACCGATATCAAAACCTTAGGAGAGCT
>CALNCF010000186.1 GCA_937875035.1 uncultured Sphingobacteriaceae bacterium
GCCGACTTTAACTCAAGCGTACGGCCATCCCAGGTTTTTTGCTGTAATAAGATGTGAGGGTAAGCCTGGTCGAAAAAGTATTCGTTCACACGGGCTGTATCCATCTGCACACGGACCTTCCAGGCATCACGGCCAAGCACCTGCGCAGCCCTGCTTACTTCGATATCCGAAGGATATACCTCCAGCTTACCCACTGAGGTGGTTGCCTGCGTAGCCAATACGTTCGCGCGGAATTTCAGTCCATCTTCAAAGCGAAGCGAACGGAACGTGTATAAGAACTGATCCTCGAAGAGCACATCCTTATCCAGCACCTTCTCCCCGATGCCTTCTCCGTCGTGGTATGAGTTATAGCTCACCTTGATCATGCTCTTGGTATTGAAATAGGTGCGGAACACACTGCCTTCCGGGTCCTGGGCCGATGCGGTCATCTTGTGAAGCACCAGGCTGTTGTTGCGCAGGAAGAACATGGTATTCAGGAAATGACGGGCATAAGGTCCGTCGGGAATGTCTGCGGCCACATTCACATGCATAACCTCGTAGATATCGGGACGCTCGTAAGAAGCGGTCTTTACGTTGAACTGATCGTTGAAATCTTCTTTTACCATGCTTACCCGGTAATCAAAGGTAACCGGCTTGCCGTTCTGCACATACTGCGCATCGTACACCGATACTTCTTCCGAAAGGTCGTTCCAGACAGAATCACGACCGAAGCCGGTATTGAAATGGGCATGGATGCCATCAAAATAAATCTCTTTCGGCTTCGCCCCGCTTTCCGAACGTTTACGGGCGTAGTTGATGGAAAAGAAAGCGGCAAAGAGTAATGCAATGAGACAAAGCAGCGAGGCTATTTTGATAATTTTATCGAGGTTCTTCCTTATTTTTTCGCGGATCATGCCGCAAAAGTACGAAATAATAGAACCTCCGGAAATGCGGAGGTTCTATTATTCAGAAATGTGCCGATTTAATTCACTACCAGCTTTGCCGTGTGTACCTGGTTTTGCTCATCCAGCAGGCGGGTAATGTACAGGCCGGGGAGCAGGTCGCCGAGATTTAATACGATGCTTGCTCCCGGGGGATAGCTCATAGTCATTATTTTACGACCGGTGATGTCCGAAAGCTCCAGGCGCAACGCGCCCTGCAGGCCGTCGGTATGTAAGTGTGCAGCGCCGCTGGCGGGGTTGGGATACCAGTAGCCGCCTGTATGATTCCTTACAAGGGGAAAACCTGTAGTGCTCAGGCCAAGGCTGGCTTTCAGCATGAATACGTCAATCTCGAAGTTGGCCGGGTCGAAGCTATTGTAAAAGACCGCTCCGCCAACAGTAACGCTGTCGAGGTAAAACTGGCCGGACATGATCACATCATCACCCGCAGCGGAAATAACCAGATTCAGCATGGTCCTTGTATCCAGCGAAAACCGGAAAGGGGTTACCTGCGACAGTGAGGTATCGATCGCATACACATCAAGCGTATCGTAACGCTTGCTTAACAAAAGGAGCCGTCCATCTTCCCGAACCGCAAAACCGGTGTTCACTATTTGCGAATGGTCAAAATATGTAGCACCCAGGGGAACTTCCAGCTTTCTAACAAATGTTCCTGAGGGATCATATTCACGAATCTCTACGGGCAATCCATCGTTTGTAAACCCGCCGTCATAATTCCAGTACACCTTGCCTCCCCGGGCAACCACGCCTGCCGTAAAGTCGAAAGTGCCGTAGTTCCTTTTATTCAACCATAATATCTTTCCTGAACTATCTGCCGAAGCCAGGAAAAGTATATAGCCCGTTTCCTGGGGCGTATACATATCAAAGCTGTCGAG
>CALNCF010000187.1 GCA_937875035.1 uncultured Sphingobacteriaceae bacterium
GAATAGACTTTTGCTGTAATGGCAACCGCAGCATAGAAGAAGCCTGCAATAAAAAGCAGATTGAAAGCCATGCGCTTATAGCGCAGCTGGATCGCGTGGCCGCGCAGACCAGGGAGTCTGGTGCCGACTATAATTCCTGGCCGCTGGATTTAATGGCAGATTATATTGAAAAGAAGCATCACCGCTATGTGGAGAACAAGATCCAGGAAATTACACCTTTCCTGGAAAAAGTGGCGCGGGTACATGGCGACCGCCACCCCGAGCTGAATGAGATCAGGCAGCTTTTCGACGCCTCTGCCGGAGAGCTTACGGCGCATATGAAGAAAGAGGAGCAGATCCTTTTTCCTTTCATCCGGAAAATGGTGGCGGCCCAAAACCAGAACACTACTGTGCAGGCGCCTTTTGGTACCGTGCAGAACCCTATACAGATGATGATGCATGAACATGAAAACGAAGGGGAGCGTTTCCGTAAAATAGCTGCGCTGACCGACAATTATACGCCGCCTGAAGATGCCTGCAATACCTACAGGGTTACATTCTTCCTGTTAAAAGAATTTGAAGAAGACCTGCATCTGCATATTCACCTGGAAAACAATATCCTGTTCCCTAAATCAATCGCGATCGAAGCCTCATTAGTAACAGCATAAGCCAATATATTTGTAATGATTCACAGATCCGTTCAGGAAATGAAGGGATGTAAAGAAACCCCGGGATCAGGAATCAGTATGATGCGGGAAAGTGTGATAAAAAGAAGATTCATTACCGAATAACAATGCCGATAGACTACAACATATTGATCGCTTACGGTGGCGTTGCTAAAAAATACAGCAGGGGAGATTTCATTTTCCACGAAGGAGCAAATCCCTTTTTCTTTTACCAGATACTGGAGGGTAAGGTAAAGGTGTTCTCTACAAATAACGATGGCAAGGAGCTGGCTCAGGGTTTGTTTGAGGCGGGTCAGAGCTTTGGTGAGCCCCCTTTACTGTTAAATAAGCCTTATCCAAGCACTGCCCAGACATGCACATCATGCGTGATCGTAAAAATAGGCAAAGAAAAGCTGCTTGCTATATTAAAGGACTACCCCGATATCATGAATAGCATGCTGTACGTCTTCGCGGAACGTATCTATAAAAAAGCAAATGCTGCGCAGGTCTGGGTATGCCAGTCTCCTGAAGAAAAAATAGTACAGTTCCTGCATAGCGCTGTTCAAAGAAAAAATGAACCCGGAACGATGCTGCCCGTACCCTTTACAAGGCAGCAGATCGCGGACTTTACAGGGTTGAGGGTGGAAACTGTGATCCGTACGCTGTTGCGCATGAGCAAGCAGAAAAAAATAAAGATAATTGACCATAAAATTTATATCTGATCCGGGGATGAAAAAAAACATCATGCGGAAATGGTTCGTGCTGGGGATCATCAACCTCGCTATTGTAGCCCTTTACGGTACATTAATGCGGTATAAGATTGTGTTCGATTTTCCTTTCCTGGATCAGAAGAACCTGCTGCATGCTCATTCTCATTTTGCCTTTAGCGCATGGATAAGCCACGCCCTGTATTGCGGTTTGGCGATATTGCTCATGCCCCATCTTTCCCTGAAGAAACAACGGTATTATCACCTGCTGATCGCACTGAACTTATTTTGCGCATTCGGTATGTTGATCGCGTTTACGGTCCAGGGATATAAGACCGTGTCCATTGTTTTTTCAACACTGTCTGTCGTGGTCTCGTTCATTTATGCGATTTCGTTTATCAGAGACAAAGCATGTTTGCCTGCATCACATGCTGCTATACCCTGGGCAGTGGCTGCATTGCTGCTGAATGTATTATCATCGCTTGGCCCATTTTCGCTGGCCTATATGATGGCAACGCACAGCGTCAATACCAGCCTTTACCTCGGCTCGGTATATTATTACCTGCATTTTCAATACAATGGCTGGTTTTTCTTTGGCGCGATGGCGCTTGTTACTACCTGTCTTCCTGCTGGTTTTCCCTCTCTGAAAAAATATTTCAACGTGTTTGCCCTAACGGTGATACCCACATTCGGCTTGTCTGTTCTCTGGGCTAAGTTACCTGTATGGCTGTATATAATAGTGGTTGCATCAACCTTTGCCCAGCTTGCAGCCTGGGTTGTGCTGGCCATGCACTTATTAAGATATTTTAGACAGCACGGGAAAGTTTTTATTCCCGCCTGGATAAGGCTGTTCTTCTATGCTGCAGCGCTTGCGTTCACATTAAAGTTTACATTGCAGGCCGTCTCGGTGATCCCTTCGCTGAGCCAGCTGGTATTTGGTTTCCGGCCTGTTGTGATCGCTTACCTTCATCTTGTGCTATTGGGTGTGTACAGTCTTTTTATTATCGGCTACCTGTTCTCCAAAGGGTGGCTGAAGCCGGTGAAAATGACTAAAGCTGCAGCAGGTATGTTACTGGCCGGTGTTTTACTGAATGAGCTCTTGCTGGCGGTACAAGGCTTTGCCGCTTTTGCATATATGCCTGTTCCATACATCAACGAAGCTTTGTTAGCCGCGGCCCTGGTATTATTGTGCAGCGCTATCGCGATGGTTGTTTCTCTCCAAAGCAATCCCCGATCAGGTAGTTGATTTATAGGCCTCCGTATCTTATAAAAGATCCCAGTACCAGCATGGTTATTCCGATGAGTGTGACAGCAATGATATGAAATGCCATCTCGGGTAGCCTGGCCGCATTATTTTTTAAAGCAGGGACCACACGGAACTGAGCGTTTAAAGCAAGTAGCAGGGTCGCGAAGAGCAAGGTCAGCTTAAGCGATACTACTCTTTCCACCGGTGAGGAAAATGAGAACCATTGCTGCCAGCCGATACCAAATTGCAATGACATCCATATGCCGGTAACCACGAGCAGCAGCAAAGCAGGCATGCCCAAGGGTTCATAGCCATGTGCAAACTGTAGCAGATGCTGTGGCTCTTTTCTTTTCAGGGCTTTGGGAAGTAGGCTTACACTGAGATACAAATGCCCGCCTATCCAAACTGCGGCGCAAATAAGGTGAATGATCAATAAAAAGTGGTGGCTCATCATCCTGTTATTTTTTGCTGCATTACATTGGCTATTGCCAGGGAATGTCCTTTCATCTTATCGGCATTCGGACCGGAAAACGACGCGTCAATGATTTCGTAAAACAGCTGTAGCCAACGCTGGAAATGAGCCGCGTTGGTCGGGTATTGCAGGTGTATTTTCCGGTGGGCATCGATCGGGTTTCCTTCATATTCACCGGTGTAAAAAAGCACGTTTTCCCAAAAGCTGCACATGACGGGTAAATGCGTTTCCCAGTTGACCGGTACCACGTCCGAAAAGAAAAAACCTATAAGTTCGTCCTTTCTTACTTTGTCATAGAACTCCCGTACTATTTTTTCTATGTCGGCCCTGCAGGTAATATCTGGTTTCATATCTGTTATTTTGTTCAGGTTATACAAATGGCTGTAGTTATCACAAGTCTTTCTTCTTGAATTTTCTCAAGGATATATAAAACGGAACGGCCACCCACAATACCAGCAATGCAAATGAGATCGTAAGGCCACCGTTGCTGCCAAAAAAACTTTTGAATATAGCGCCGGTATAGCCCATCATTGCTGATACATCCAGCCTGAGCAGGATAAGTATCCGGCACAGATCCACCGGGCTTAATGCGCTTAGCATCACTACCGGTTTCTCTATCGGGTAATCGGCAAACTGGAAAAAAAGGAACAGGATCAATCCGTCAAAAAGCAGGGCGAAATACAGCCAAAGAAGGATGGAGATGCCAATACCCTTTGCTTTATCCCTGGTAAGAATGCTGCTCAGAAATGCGATGGCAACAAAGACAACCGACAGCAAAGCCCCGGTCGCGATCATCATGAATGCTGTGCCTGCATCTGCAAAAATCAATAAGGGAATACCGACACCAATGATATATGCAATAAGCATACTCAATGAAAGTCCCGTGAACAAGGCTTTCCAGATCATGCTCCGTTTTACCGGGTGGCTTACCAGCAGCTCGATAAATTCATTGCTGTTATACACATAGATGGTCGCGAACAGCACCGACATTAGCGGAACAGTAAGTAATACGATATTGAGCACCGTCAGCAGGCCCTTTGCCGCGTTGTCTTCCAGGCCGAACGCGCTCCA
>CALNCF010000188.1 GCA_937875035.1 uncultured Sphingobacteriaceae bacterium
AAGCTGCGGAACAGCAAAGACTACGAACTGGTTGCCACTTCGAAGGGGCCAGACCGTTACCCTTTTAAAGAAGGGTACCTGTATGAACCGCTCGATATTACGGATCGTAATGCTGTCATGAGCATCCTGGCGAAGCACCGCCCCGATACCGTGATCCATACTGCCGCTATGACCAATGTGGATGCCTGTGAGCAGCAGCCCGCGCTTTGCCGGTCGCTGAACGTTGATGCGGTCAGGTATTTGTGTGACGCGTCTGTGCAGCATGGCTTTCACCTGGTTCATCTTTCTACCGATTTTATATTTGATGGCACCGCCGGACCCTATCGGGAAGAAGATCTGCCGAACCCGCTGAGCCTGTATGGGCAAAGCAAATGGGATGCGGAGCAGGTGCTGATGAACAGCGCCGCTTCCTACGCGATACTGCGCACCATTATCGTATATGGAGTGGCGGCGGATATGAGCCGTTCGAACATTGTATTGTGGGCAAAATCAGCGCTGGAAAAGGGCGACCCGATCTCGGTGGTCGATGACCAGTTCCGTTCGCCTACCCTGGCGGAGGACCTCGCCGATGCCTGTATCCTCGCTGCTGTTCAGCAGGCGAAGGGCGTGTTCCATATTTCGGGTAAGGACCAGATGAGTGTGCTTGAGCTCGTTTACCGGGTAGCCGATTTTTTCGGCCTCGACAGATCAGTCATAAAACCTATAAAATCAGATACGCTGAACCAGGCCGCCAGACGCCCTCCGCGTACCGGTTTTATACTCGATAAAGCGATCCGGGTGCTGGGCTATCAGCCCCATTCCTTTGAAGAAGGGCTGGCCCTTGTACAAAAACAATTACAGGAAAATACTGTTTAAACAGCACACATTTTATCTCACTAAAAACCACTAACTATGGCACTTCAAATCGGTCAGCAGGCTCCGGACTTTAAGCTGTTCAGCTCTGACAAAACAGAATTATCTTTAAGCGATCTGAAAGGTAAAAAAGTGATCATCCACTTTTTCCCGCAGGCATTCACCGGAACATGCACCACACAGCTCTGCACCATGCGCGATAACCTGGCGTATTACACCGGTCTGAACGCTGAAGTATTAGGTATTTCAGTAGATTCGGTATTCACCCTTGCAAAATTCAAAGAAGAGCAGAGCTATAATTTTCCTTTATTGTCCGACTTCAACAAAGAGGTTTCAAAAGCATACGGAGCCCTGTATGATGAATTCGTATTCGGTATGCATGGCGTTTCCAAGCGCGCGGCTTTTGTGATCGATTCCAATGGAATTATCCAATACGCGGAAGTTTTGGAATCGGCGGGCGATTTACCTAACTTCGATGCAATTAAAAAAGTGGTAGAAAGCATCAGCTAACAGGAACAGGGAGTACAGCTCTTGCATGTATACATCTTATTTATTCTAATATTTTAACTTATTTCTAAAAAATGGAAGCAGGAGTTATGGTCATGTTTATTGTAGGTGGTGTGATCGCCATCTTTTTATTTCTCTATCTATTCCCGATCAACCTATGGTTTACGGCGCAATTGTCTGGTGTACGCATCAGCCTGCTGAACCTGGTGCTGATGAGACTTCGTAAGGTATCACCGTCGCTGGTGGTAAATGCGATGATCACTTCAACCAAGGCAGGCTTACGTATCACTTCGAATGAAATAGAAACGCATTACCTCGCCGGAGGTCATGTAAATAATGTGATCAAAGCCCTGATCTCTGCTGATAAAGCGAACATTCCTCTCGATTTTAAGCTGGCTACAGCGATCGACCTTGCAGGCCGTGATGTGTTTGAAGCGGTGCAGCTGTCTGTAAACCCGCGCGTGATCAATACGCCGCCTGTAGCGGCAGTTGCCAAGGATGGTATCCAGCTGGTCGCTAAGGCACGGGTAACGGTGCGCGCGAATATTAACCAGCTGGTGGGTGGTGCCGGAGAGGAAACGATCCTGGCACGTGTAGGGGAAGGGATCGTGACCACGATCGGTTCTTCGCACAACCACAAGGAAGTATTGGAAAACCCGGATAAGATATCTAAAGTAGTATTGGCCAAAGGGCTTGATTCCGGGACCGCTTTTGAGATCCTGTCGATCGACATCGCAGACATCGACATCGGGGAAAACATCGGGGCGAAGCTGCAGGCGGACCAGGCAGAAGCCGATCTGAAGGTAGCGAATGCCCGTGCGGAAGAACGCAGGGCGATGGCGGTAGCATCGGAGCAGGAAATGAAATCCCTTGCCCAGGAAGCAAGAGCGAAGGTGATCGAAGCCGAAGCTCAGGTGCCTTTAGCGATGGCAGAAGCTTTCAGGAATGGCAATATGGGTGTTATGGATTATTACCGTATGCAGAATGTGAAGGCCGATACGGAGATGCGCGAATCTATCTCCAAGCCCCCTGCCAAGCCAAATCATTAAGGCTTAGCTGCTGAAAATCACTTTTGAAGAGAGAATAGAAGAAGAAATGAAAAAAAATTAGTGTTTTTCGGCGAAGCGTTTTATATTTGCAGCCCCATCGGGAGCGGCTTCAGGGCCGCTAATGAATAAAAAATGCACCCGTAGCTCAATTGGATAGAGCATCTGACTACGGATCAGAAGGTTTGGGGTTCGAATCCCTACGAGTGCACATCAAGGCGACTTTCACGGTCGCCTTTTTTGTTTTACCGGTTTTGTGAAGGATTGACCAAGGGAAATACCTGGCGGCTGTCCTTATTTATAGGCTTTGTACTTCACCCGTTCATCTACCCGGAATAGAAACAGCTTTTTTACAGGAGCTCAAAACGACAGGGGAAAGCCTTTTTTCAGATTTCAGGATGGATTTTCCCGCCCCTTCCTGCATTTAATTCCTGCTATTTTACGTTAAATTTGCTCTTCGGGGTCGAATGGAACAGGTATTGCTTGTTAACCACGGCTATTTATGGTAAAAACGAATTATAATTTTTTTAGAATGAAAAAAAACTACATCTGCTTTCTACTGCTGAGTATATGTGCTT
>CALNCF010000189.1 GCA_937875035.1 uncultured Sphingobacteriaceae bacterium
AGGTGATGGTGCGTAAGTTCCAGTTCGGGAACAAGCGCCTGCAAAATATTGAGCGCACGGCTATGAGCTCCTTTTATATGCTGCATAAGATGCTGCAAAGCCGGTCGGGCCGTTAAAAAAATAGCTGCGAAGCTCCCGCTTTGTGATTTGAGAATCAGAAGGTTTGCCGGGGGCTGCAGCCGGTAGCACATAAATAAAGTTTTAATATCCCCAAATTCCGTTATTTTTGCGCTTCAAGCACCAATCAAATACAAAATTATGGCTCAGTACGAACTGATACTTCCTAAAATGGGTGAGAGTGTTGCCGAAGCAACCATCATTAAATGGGTGAAAAATGTAGGCGATACGATCGAAGCTGACGAATCAGTATTAGAGATCGCTACCGATAAAGTAGATTCAGAGGTGCCTTCACCGGTTTCAGGTACCCTGACCCAGCTGTTATTCAAGGAAGGGGATGTGGTGAAAGTAGGAGCCGCGATCGCGATGATCGAAACCGAAGCCGGAGCATCTGTAGGTACGCCGGCAGCAGCGCCATCGCCGGCTAAAGCCGCCGAGACTGCCCCGGTCGCTGCCCAAAGTCCGGCCACGCCAGCACCAGCTGCCGTTGATGCCAAATCATACAGCCAGTCTGCTAAATTCTATTCTCCTTTAGTGAAGAATATCGCTTCGGCAGAAGGCGTTACTGTAGAAGAACTTGACCAGATCGCAGGCACGGGTAATGAAGGCCGTGTAACCAAGAACGATATCCTTAAATACGTAGCTGAACGTGGCTCAGGCGCAGCGCCTGTAAAAGCTGCCGCTCCTGCGCAGCAGGCTTCGGCTCCGTCAGAGATCAAGATCTCCGCACCGGCCGTTACTTCGGCAGCAGGCGATGAGATCATCGAGATGGACCGCATGCGTAAGCTGATCGCTGATCATATGGTGATGAGCAAGCATGTTTCCCCGCACGTTACTTCTTTTGTGGAGGCTGATGTGACCAATATCGTACGCTGGAGAGATAAGGTGAAGAAGGAGTTTGAGAAACGCGAAGGCGAGAAGATCACGTTCACCCCGATCTTTATCGAAGCGATCGTGAAAGCAATCAAGGATTTCCCGATGATCAACGTGTCGGTAAACGGCAGCCAGATCATCAAACGTAAAAATATTAATGTGGGCATGGCTACCGCGCTTCCAAGCGGTAACCTGATCGTTCCGGTGATCAAGAATGCAGACCAGATGAACCTGATCGGCATTACGAAAGCGGTGAACGACCTGGCGAACCGTGCGCGCTCTAATAAATTAACTCCTGATGAGATCTCGGGCGGTACCTATACGGTAACGAACGTGGGCTCTTTCGGGAACGTGATGGGTACCCCGATCATCAACCAGCCGCAGGTAGCGATCCTGGCATTGGGCGCGGTGCGCAAGATGCCGGCCGTGATCGAAACGCCGGAGGGGGATATGATCGCGATCCGTCATAAAATGTTCTTATCGCATTCGTACGACCACCGGGTAGTGGATGGCGCCTTGGGCGGACAATTTGTTCGTCGCGTGGCTGATTACCTGGAGTCTTTCGATGTGAACCGTAATTTCTAACCAAAAAAACAACATATGGGTCAACGCTGGGCAAATCTGGAAAACTTATTGAAGATGAATAAGGAATGGGTTCAGGAAAAACTGAACGTCGATGCCGATTTTTTCAATCACCTGAAAGATATCCAGCGCCCGGAATACCTGTGGATCGGCTGTTCGGACAGCCGGGTTCCTGCCAACGAGATCGTAGGCCTGGAGCCGGGAGAGATGTTCGTACACCGTAACATCGCGAATGTGGTGATCCAGTCGGATCTGAACTGCCTGTCGGTAATCCAGTACGCAGTGGAGGTATTGAAAATAAAGCACATTATCGTGACCGGCCATTACGGCTGTGGAGGGGTGAAGGTGGCCATGGAGCACAAGCGCATGGGGATGATCGATAACTGGCTGAGGAGCATTAAGGATGTGTATTGTGCCCACGAAGAAGAGGTGAATGCCATTCCCGATGAAGAAGGTCGTTTCCGCAGGATGTGCGAGCTGAATGTGAAAGCGCAGGTGAGGAACGTATGCCATACCAGCGTGGTGCAGGATGCCTGGCTGAGAAAGCAGGAACTGTGCATACATGGCTGGATATTCGATGTGGGTGACGGTATTTTACACGATTTGGGAGTTTCGGTACACGACCGGAACCAGGTGCACCCGATCTATCAAAGCGAGTAAATCAAAGGCTTTGCCTGGTTATCATACTACAAACGACCGGCATCTATGATACCGGTCGTTTGTGTTTTGAGCCTGCCGGGGCTGGAACTGTTCTTGTCACCAGGTCCGTAAACACCTGTCATGAAAAGAGCACTGTTGCTGCTGTTAAGCCTGCTGCCCCTGTGGGAGGCCAGTGCCCAGGTAAAGGGCTTCTATTACCAGGTTCGCGGAAGTGTAGGCCAGTCGGTCTTCAGGCCTTCATCCCTGGAAAACCAGACCGGCCTGGTTTCCTTTAGCGCGGGTCTGGGTGCCAATTACCAGTTCAATCCTTATGTGGGTATGATGCTGGAGGGCATATGGGTTCGTAAGGGCAGCCGGATCCGCGGAAGCTCGCTGAGTGTCCAGCCCTTGGGGAAAGAGGGGTATGAAGACCGTTACAGGCTGTATTACGCTGAGTTCCCGTTGCTGCTGAAGCTCAGCGCGCCGCTTACCGATGATTTCTACCTGAAGGCATTCGGCGGACCTTCGCTGAACTTTTGTCTGGGCGGCAAGTATTCCCGCAGCTATGTCAGTTCCGGCCAGCCTGGTATTCCTGAGCGCAGCCTGCAGGGCTTAAATGAGGTAGAGCATGCCTATGTATACGGGGCGGGCTTCGACATTAAGGATTCCGGGTATCCCATTATTTCCATTGATGTGCGTATGAGCCATGCCCTGAGCGCTTCAAACACCCTCCGGGATGAGCAAAATCAGTCCGTAGCTGTCTATAACCGCTATTTTGCCATCGGAATAGCTTATACGTTCTGATTTCGGCTCCAAAGAGGCGGGTTCCTGGCTTCCGGAAGTCAATTTGTCTGCTTTTGAAATCCTGT
>CALNCF010000190.1 GCA_937875035.1 uncultured Sphingobacteriaceae bacterium
GGGCGGAGGCTGTTGCCGGGTCGAGCCCTGCTTTCCGGAGAATAAAGGGGATGAGTGAACCCGACAGGGTTCCCCAGAGCACAATAAACATTAAGGATACGGAAACGCTTAACGCGACCCAGAACCAGTAGATCCCGTAATTATAGATCCCGGTTTGCTGCCAGATATAGATTCGTGCAAAGCCGATCACCGCCAGGATCGTTCCGAGCAGGAAGCCTGAAAACAATTCCTTCTTCATTACATACCACCAGTCTCTTAGCTGCAGCTCTTTCAGGGCCATGGCACGGATGATGAGCGATGCTGCCTGCGATCCAGAATTACCCCCGCTCGAAATGATCAGGGGAACAAACAACGCGAGTACCACGGCCTTTTCGATTTCCGCATCGAAATAACCCATCGCCGAGGCGGTCAGCATTTCGCCTAAAAAAAGAATGATCAGCCATCCGGCGCGTTTCCTTACCAGCTCCCAGGGGCCGGTCTGGGTGTACGAGAGGTCGAGCCCCTCGGTACCCCCGAATTTCTGGATATCCTCGGTATCTCGCTTTTCAACCTGGTCAAGTATATCATCAAAGGTAACGATGCCCACCAGCACACCGCTTTCAGTCACGATCGGGAGGGCTTCGCGGTCGTACTTGTCGAATATCTTCACACCGTTCTCGATCTTTTCGGTGGTGGTAATGGATACGAAATTATAGTCCATCAGCTCAGATATCTTCGTCTCCCGGTCGGCCATCAGCAGCTGCCCGATCCGTAAGTCATCGATCAGCTTGTTCTCTTCATTCACGATGTAAACAAAGTTCAGGGTCTCTGCTTTTTTTCCGAATCTTTTGATATGCTCCAACACCTTTTCGATCGTCCAGTGAGCCCTGCATTGTATGTAATGAGGGGTCATTAAGCGGGCGATGCTGTTGGCATTGTATCCCAGCAAGTTCAGGGCTTGCGACTTTTCTTCCGCATCCAGGAATTTGATGGTTTCCTTGATCAGGCTGTCGGGGAAATCGCTGAAGATCGCGGTCCGGTCGTCCGGCGCTAAATTGTTGAGCAGCTCTTTGGTCTCTTTGTCGCCGAGGCTCCGGATCAGCTCCTGCTGGATGCCTGGCTCGAAATAAGGAAATGTCTCTGATTTCTTTTCACCCGAAAGTAATAAGAAGGCCAGGTTCCTTTCTTTCTTATTCATGTGCGACAGGCGTTCAGCGATGTCGACAGGATGTTGGGTGAGTACATTTTCCATGGTAGCCAATTTACATATTTATTGCCGAGAAGAAGACTGGAGTTGTGCCGGGAAATGCTGAGCGTTACGATCCTGGTAAAACAAAAAAGTCCCGGCTTTTGCCAGGACTTCCAGGTTGCGGTGAGGGAGGGATTCGAACCCTCGGTACCGTTGCCAGTACGACAGTTTAGCAAACTGGTCCTTTCGGCCTCTCAGGCACCTCACCGTTTCCACGTGATGTTTGTGGCCTGCAAATATAGTAATTCAGGTATCTGCTGCAAATAGAAAATAAAATTTTCAGTAAGGTCTTAATATTCAATACGTACGTGATAAATGCTTTTCAGCATTTCCTTGAAAATGGCCTTGATCCGGTAGATTTCCTTGATGGTGATATCGCTGTCGATCAGCTGCTGCTGGCTCACCTTATAGTCGATGATCCGTTCTACCAGGTCGTCGATAGATTGCGCGCTGGGCTCTTTCAGGCTGCGTGAAGCAGCTTCTACCGAATCGGCCAGCATCAAGATCGCCGTTTCCTTGGAAAAAGGGATCGGTCCCGGGTAACGGAACATCTTCTCGTTAATGGAAAGCTCCGGGTAGTTCTTGATGAATGAATGATAGAAGAAATCTACACGCGTGCTGCCATGATGGGTGCGGATAAAGTCGATGATCTCCTGCGGAAGCCGGTGCTTGTTGGCCAGCTCGATCCCGGCGTATACGTGACGGATAATTATTTTGGCGCTGTCTTCATCCGAAAGCTGGTCATGTGGGTTGATACCTTTTTGCTGGTTCTCGATAAAGTACTGCGGACTTTCGATCTTACCAACGTC
>CALNCF010000191.1 GCA_937875035.1 uncultured Sphingobacteriaceae bacterium
CAGATATTAAAGACTCCAAGCTTCATACCACCCCCGACTATTGGGAGGTAACGCTTCGTGGTACCGCACGCATGTCGGCCGAGCTCGACAGTCTCAGCAAGGGAGACCAGGGCACATTGATTAATAACGCAATGAACAATAAAGGCTTTGCATTCTCCGGAGGTTTGCAGTATGCTGTAACCCGGAAGCTTCTTGTGAGCGCTGCTGTGCTTGATCTCGGTGCGATTACATGGAACGCCAACAGCGCGTATTACAAGCTGGATAAAACGGTTCGTTTTGAAGGGGTACCTGCCCTGGATTCAAAAGCGGTACAGGATAGTATCTTCGACAATTTCTCCAAGTTCGTGGTAGACAGCGCCAAGGGTTCCTATACTTCTCCGCTGCTGACCCGCCTCGAAATGAGCGTGAACTACAAATGGTTTAAATGGCTGAACAGTACGGCCATTGTTTCCAGCCAGCTGTATAATAATGATATTGATTTCGTGTTTATGACCGATCTCACCCTGTTGAGAGCCGTTCACTTCATTGCACTGGGAGCATACAATACCAATAACTATTCGACCATTGGCGGGCAGTTCTTATTGCGCACACGGGGACTCGATTTCTATGTAGGTTCTGAAAAGATCCTGAACACATACCAGGTGTCGCAGCAAATGGCTGATCATACCAAAAAATCATCCCTGGCATTAGGCCTTGATGTGAACTTCGGTATGGCCTTCCGTTTTGGTCACTGTCCTAAGAAAACGACCGCCGCTTACACCGGCCCGGCCGATTCAGATAACGATGGTGTGCTGGATATCGTAGATGAGTGTCCGTTCAAAGCCGGACCTAAAGAAAACAAAGGTTGCCCATGGCCGGATACGGATGGCGATGGCGTGTTGGATGTAGATGACGCTTGCCCGACCGTTGCCGGACCGGTTGAGAATAAAGGCTGCCCATGGCCGGATAGTGATGGCGACGGTGTGCCGGATAAAGACGATCAGTGCCCGACAGCAGCAGGTCCTGTGGCCAGCAATGGTTGCCCGGATACTGATGGCGATGGTGTATATGATAAGGATGATGCCTGCCCGACCGTTCCCGGACCTAAAGAGAACTTAGGTTGTCCTTACCACGACACCGATGGTGACGGCGTACCGGATAAAGACGATCAGTGCCCTGCGGTACCGGGTCTGCCTTCGCTGATGGGTTGTCCGCCGGAACCGAAGAAAGTAGAGCTTACCCAGGAAGAGCAGGAAGTAGTGAATAAAGTGTTCTCTAACCTGACTTTCGAAACCGGTAAGGCCGTAATCACCGCTTCATCATATCCATCACTGGATGCGCTGTACGAGCTGATGATCAAGAAGCCAAGCTTTAAGGTATTGGTAGAAGGACATACCGACAATGTAGGCAAGGCCGCATCGAACAAGAAATTGTCAGAGCAGCGTGCCGCAGCTGTTACAAAATACATGGAAAACAAGGGTATAGAAAGCAGCCGTCTTGTAGCGAAAGGCTACGGTTCTGAGCGCCCGGTAGCAGACAACAAAACGCCTGCAGGCCGTGCAAAGAACAGGAGGGTAGAGTTCACGATCCTCGAATAACAAAACAGGAATGAATAAGCAAAGCCCGGATTGTATAGCAGTCCGGGCTTTGTTGTTTTTATGCGGAAGATCTCCCTGCTGGGGAGATGTGATCACTTATTAAAGAAAAACTCCTTCAGGTAATAGGGTTCGAAATAGGCCACATCTTCAAACTGCCCTGCCTCAAATTTTGCTTCCGCTTCTGCGATCACGGCAGCGGCCGAAGGCCAGATCCCGGGGATGAAATGTGCTTCGGGGTACCCGCTGAAAGAAGACATGCACTTCTCCGCGCCATCACCAAAGAAATAAACAGGCTGCTTAAAATAGGAAGCATAGGTGTGCTCATCCACGATGTCGGCCGACACCGCTTTCAGCTGTTCCATCTGCCGGTTATAAATGGCCGCATACACCTCCATGCGCCGGGCATCGATCATCGGGCAGAAGAGAGCGTCTGCTTCACTTACCTGTCCTGAAGCAATCACAGCTGAAGCCATGCCTCGCAGGGTATCTGTAGCGATCAGCGGCTTGTTCAGCGCGTAGCACAGGCCTTTGGCCGTAGAAGCCCCGATCCTCAGGCCGGTGTACGATCCCGGACCCTTGCTTACGGCGATGGCATCCAGCTCCCGGGCTTGTATACCCGCTTCTGCCAGCACATCCGCGATAAAGAGGGTAATGGCCGAAGCATGAATATTGGGTGAGTTCTCCTCTTTCAGGCAGCACAGCTTCCCGTTTTCTGATAAGGCCACCGAGCAGTTCTGGGTAGCAGTTTCCAGGTGTAAGATCTTTGTCATATTAAAAAAGACCGTAGATCATCTTCACGATCACGATCATAATGAAGGACACAAATATAAGACGTATATGAGAAGCTTTCAGCCTCGAAGAGGCCATCACCCCGACCGGAGAGAAACAAAGGCTTCCAAGGGCTACGGGAATGGCTACAGAGAAAAAGATCAGTCCTAAACCCTCGGCCCCCTCAATACCGGGCAGCCTCTGGAAAAAAGCATTGAAGAGTGAAGTGAGCAGGGCCATCAGGGTAATGACTCCCAAAGAAACAGAAGTCGCTTTTTTGATAGGGGTCTTAACCAGGTTGCCCAAAAGGGGAACGATGATGATGCCCCCGCCGATGCCCGAAAAGGCAGCGACGGTGCCCGAGATGCTCCCGGTCAGCACATACTTCCAGGGCTCTTTACGCTCACTCTGCTCCGCGGCCGGCTGGTCCTTTCCCTGGAAGATCTTCCAGGCCATATAGATCAGCAGCAGGATAAAGAAGATCGTGAAGCGTTCACGGGTGTACCAGCTTCCGTGACTGATGAGCCAGGAAAAAGTGATGGCTGCCGTGGCTGCAGGCAGCGCGATGGCCAGGATCTCCCGGGGAAAAAAATTCCGGTTCCGCCATTGCTTATAGCTCCCGCTGATCCCCCCAAAGAAAATAGCGAACATCGAATTGGCAACGATGGCGGGTACGATCATCTGCGGTGGCACACCCATTGCGTGCAGGTAATGGCTGAAGATCAGCACAAACACCACACCGCCGCCAACACCCAGCATCCCGGCCAGGAATCCTCCCAGCCCGCCCATGAAAAAAAGTATTACTATATCTTGTATTGGTTGCATAAAACGAAAGAAGGGAAGATATATCTTCCCTTCAAACCTACGTGAATAATTACGATTCACAAAGTATTTTCAGCGGCCTACTTATCTGCTTTCAGGATCGACGCGTATTGCTTCTGATCGTTCAGCACCTCGATCGCCTTCCGTATTTCCGGGTCGCTGGCAAAGGAAGATTCGATCCTTCCTTTCTGGTAGAAATAACGTGATGCGATCTCTTCCTCCAGCAATTCCTTGATCTCTGCCTTGTTCTTTTGAATGTCGGCATCCTTATCGTGCATCATCTTCGTCTTCAATGCCTCGTAATCACTTTTGATCGCGTCGAAATATTTCTCTTTCGTAGCGGCTTCTTTATATTCATCGAGCATCTTCTCGCTCTTTGTTTTATAATCATAATCCTTGTCTTTCAGGAACGCGATAAATTCATTGAATTCCGCATCCGATAAACGGAATACCTTGGCCGGCGGAATGCTCTCATGCCTGTTCCGGTACTGCGTTGCATAATCAAATACCAGGTTCTTCGACAGCAGGCTTTGCGTAATGTTGCTGTACGCGTGTGCTTCTACCGCAATATCAGGAGCTACGCCGCCACCGTCGAATACCTTTCTTCCTGCCCGTGTTTTGTATTCCCTGATCAGGGAATCGGGCACCTTGCCTACGCTTCCGTCTTCATTCCGGTGGCTATAATCCAGGGCCTGTATACATCTTCCGCTCGGGATATAGTATTTGGCGGTGGTCACCTTTAGCTGCGCGTTATAGGAGAGCGGACGGGTTTGCTGTACAAGTCCCTTCCCGAAAGTACGCTGCCCGATCACCACACCACGGTCCAGGTCTTGCATCACACCCGATACGATCTCCGAAGCAGAAGCCGAGCTGCTGCTGGTCAGCACCGCGATCGGGATCTCCGTATCCACCGGGCCGTTATTGGTCCGGTAGGTCTTGTCCCATTCCTTCACCTTACCCTTAGTGGTTACTACCAATTCATTCTTCGCGATGAATACGTTCGATATATTCACCGCTTCATGCAGCAATCCGCCCGGGTTTCCACGCAGGTCGAGGATAACTGATTTCAGCTCCGGGTTCTTCTTAAGCTCGGTCAAGGCATTCTTTACCTCATTCCCTGCATCATTCGTAAAGCCCCGCAACTGGATATAGCCGGTATGGGTATCGATCATGCCATAATAAGGTACATTGCTTACACGGATCTCCTCCCGGTTCAGGGAAATATCCAGGTCTTTCTTCTCGCCCTGGCGACGGATCAGCAATTTGATCGCGGTGCCGGGCTGCCCTTTTAATAATTTGCTTACGTCGTTGGTAGTGCGTCCTTTCAGGCTTTTACCGTCGATCTCAAGAATAATATCGCCGGCGCGCAACCCTGCTTTAAAGGCCGGGTTTCCCTCGTAGGTTTCCCGTACAATGGTCTGGTTATCCCGTTGAAAGATGGTAGCGCCTACACCCCCGTATTGACCGGTCGTCATAAAACGATAGTCTTCCACTTCCGATTCGGAAATGAAATTGGTATACGGATCAAGTGATTCGACCATTGCCTCGATGCCGGTACGCATCAGCTTCGCGGGGTCAATATCATCCACATAATAAGCATTCAGCTCCTTGTAAGTAGTGGTCAGCAGGTCGAGGTTCTTAGAGATCTCGAAATAGCTGTCGACAAAAGCAAAGGAAGCGAAAGAGCCCACGCTGATGGCCCCGATAATAAATCCGCGTTTTAATCTTTTATTCATGTTCTTCATCATGTTCATGTTAGGGTAGCGGGTCGTATCCGCTGCCGCCCCAGGGGTGACAACGGGAGAACCGTTTTACTGTTAGCCACAAGCCTTTAAAAGGACCGTATTTTCTCAGCGCCTGTACGCCATACTCCGAACAGGTAGGGGTATAGCGGCACGCGTTCGGAAGTACCGGCGAAATAATCCGCTGGTAGATCTTCACCAGAAATATAAGAAAATAATTAAGCCCTTTGATCATGCTCTTTCTGCAAACGGTTCAGGGCTGAATTTAGTTTTTTTTCGATGTCCTGCGCGGTAAATATTTCGTTACCCACATACAGGATCATGAGGTGGATGGAAAGCTCCCGCGAACGCAGGAAGCTGTAGAGATGCTCTTCTTTATGACGACGGTACGCCTCGCGGATGAGCCGTTTGATCCGGTTCCGGTCAACAGCACGCTTGAATTTCTTCTTGGATACGCTTACAAGAACCTTGGCGGGATAGGGCATGGGCGCCTCTGCCGGGTTCCATACAATGCGGAAAGGGTATAAAATGAAAGAAGAACGATTTTTAAACAGGAGCTCAATCTGCTTCCTGCTTGTCAATCGTTCTTCTTTACGGAAAAAATGAGTTTTCATCTCGATAAGGATGGGTGATTTTGGAAAAAACAAAGACGAAGCTCAGATTCCCCTAATCGTTTCCGTTACCGAAAAATATTAGCGTTTGTGTCTTTTTTCAGACGACACTGATAACTTCTTTCTGCCTTTAGCTCTTCTGGAAGCTAAAACTCTTCTGCCATTCGCAGTCGACATTCTTTCTCTGAAGCCGTGTTTGTTTCTTCTTTTGCGCTGTGATGGTTGGAATGTACGTTTCATTTCTAAATTTTTTACTTTTTAAAGGGATACGCATTGATTCATAATAGCTTAACGAAGCGGGTATGAAAAAGCCTATCGATTATTCTTCATAACAAGGTCGCAAATATAGGAATGCTTTGTGTTTTAAGCAATTTTATTTTCAAATTGTTTAAAACTTATAGGTTAGCCCCAGGGCAAATACCTGCTTAAATTGCGTTCTGGGCTTATTCTCTATCGTTTTAACCCCGTTTTCTTCCACTTCCTTCGGAATCAGGATATCCTGGTCGTAGATCAGGTTCGTGGTCAGCGTAGCCGTCAGCAGCTTCGTGATCTGGAACGCCACCAGGTTCTCCCAGTTCACATCAATAGCCTGGAGATCCTTATATGCCGCGAACAGGTCCAGCTTCGATTTCAGCAGCACATTAGCCGCCAGGTTTGCCTGGTATTTGATCGAAGCCGAAGTACCGAATTCATACCGGGCATTCTTCCCGGTATCTACGCCATAAGCGCCGATGGCCGAAAGCGAATCATCAAAAACGGTTGTGATCTTACCCGTTACCGGCGAATAGAAGAGCGACAGGCGGTCATTCGGTTTATAGTCAAGACCCGCCGCCAGCTGGAAATATCCCGGCGAAAGGAACGACGATACAAAGGTCCGGCTCGTATCGGTATACGTATACCCGTTGGCAAACTGGCTCTTTGCATTGAAGAGTAACGAATAGTTCAGCTTATCATTAATGGTCAGGCCGTACTTGCTGTTGAGCTCGATCTTATCCTCGCTCTTACGCGGCGCCTGGTCGCTCAGGCGCTGAATGCCGTAACCCATGTCCAGGTTGTTCTCCCAGTTCGATACCAGTGTTTTGCGGTTGGCGAAGCGGCCCAGTTGGTAAACGACGACTGGCTGACATTCACAGACATCACACCCCCTTTTTTCCAGAAAGAAGTATCGGCAGGCGGAACATCGGGAACGGTAGGAATATCAGGAGTTTGTGCAAATGCAGGCGCGGCCAGCACGCTGCACAGCATGAAGAGTATCTTTTTCATAAGTGTTCAGGGTTAAGGAAGTTTTACAATTTCATCGTTCTTTCTCATCCGGTTCAGGAACTTTACAACCAGGAAAATGGTAAAGGCGATGATCACGAACTGGATCAGGGTCTGGAG
>CALNCF010000192.1 GCA_937875035.1 uncultured Sphingobacteriaceae bacterium
TCTTTCATAGTTATGAGTAGAACCAGCCAGCACCAGGTCACATTTTTCCATCACTACCTTTTTCTGCTCAGGGTTCAGGTAATCGATCCAAGAGCCCCACATGGAGTGGGCTGCAACTACGATCACATCCTTAGGTGATTTACGGATATTCTTTACGGTGTTCACCAGGTAATTACGGCTGTCTTCCGGGAAAGCCTTGTCTACATCATACGGCTGATCAGGGAAATGCAGTGCGATGAAGTGAATGGTATATCCTTTAGCTTTGATCTGCGAATAATATTCGCATTTATTGTCGCGCATCTTCACGTTTGCTCTTTTATCAATGTTCAGGTCGGAAAGAAATTTTCCGCCGCTTCCCCAGTCATCCTGGCCCTTGCCGTAGAACGCGTTCTCAGCATCCGAAATGATAGGGTAGAAGTTCTGGCTCCACCATTCGTTCATGCGTACGAAAGAAGGGAAGCCTCCGATCTTATGATCTTTGGAAACATGATCGCCGATGCCGAGTACGAACTCGTCCTTGCTGTCGCGTACCCATTTGGCCATACGGGCCATCCGGATATCATCATAGGGTTCGATGCCATGATTATCGCTGATCACGGCAAAGCTCAGCGCAGCGGTCTGGTTGAGCTCTTCGGAGCTCTGGATATTACTGATGGTGGTGAATTCTAAAGAAGGTGCGGATTTAAATGCACTAAAACCTGATACAACGACCACAATAAAAAGTACGCGTAAAAATTTCATAACCATTCAATTTATAGCCTAACGGCGTGAGAGGGCGTAAACAATAAATTGTGCTGTTATGGTTGTTGTTGTTAAATGCTCCTTATTACGGCAGGTGCTGCATGAGGTTTCGTGTTTCTGTATTTTAAGTTGTAAGTAGCTGTTAATGAGTAGGATAATTTGGTGGCCGGATACAAAAAAAGCCCCGCGGTATGCGAGGCCTTTTGTTTATAAGATGAATCCGATCTTAGAAGCTCCAGCTCATGCCCACGCTTGGCAGGAATGGCAGCTGGTTCTTCCGGCTTGATGTAAGTCTGTCGAAATAGAAGATGTTCTCACGATTGTACACATTCGTGATACCCGCGTTAGCCTCGATC
>CALNCF010000193.1 GCA_937875035.1 uncultured Sphingobacteriaceae bacterium
GCTCTTGTCAATCTTTCTTCCATCTGTCGGAAAAGGATTGCCTACGTATACAAGGTTAACCTGGTTTTTATCAAAATCAGGGCTGTTGCCATTTATAAACCTATCAGGGCTTACTATCGGTGGAAGCACAATTGTATTGCGAACCTTCTTATTATAAAAATCTGAGATATAATTGCTGATAGCGATCACTCCCTCCGACCGGAAATTAACCACTTGCTTCTGATAATACTCATCGAATGATTTGATCATCCTGAATAAGAGGCTTCCCGATCTGACCGGGATCATATCCACACAGTCCACAAAAAACCTGACCTTATGCTTAACGCACCATCTTCGGATCTTATCATTGATCAATGATAAGGTGAGGCTTCCATACAATATGATTATATCGGGCTTTTGCTTTTCAAGAAAAATCGTCAGATCGTTGAACAAGGCATTATAATTCAACCAGTCGAACACCCCTCTTGACGGAGCGATATTGTAATAGGTGAAGTTATCGTAAACCCGTGCAGAAGATTCCAGGGTGCCATTCTTTGTCAGCTTTCTATCTAAGCCGATAAAGCTGACCTCATACCCCAGCTCCCGTAACAGGTATCCGTTTCCGATTACCCGGGCACCTGACGCATTCCCATAAGGGAAAGAAAAGTTACCGATATAAAAAACTTTTTCCATATCAGATTTCCTCAGACCAAACTGTTCTCTTAATATAGTCGGTATAGGAAATGATAATGCGTACCACCTTTTCCGACACATTCGGCATCGAATAATCAGCTACCGGCCTGAAATTCCTCTTCTCTCCGGATGCCTGATATTGTAGCTGAACCAAACCCTGCATAATGCGTTCAGGATTCAGACCCACCATCATTACAGAAGCCTCTTCCATCGCTTCCGGTCTTTCGTGTGCCTGGCGAATATTAAGGGCGTGGAAATTCAATATGGACGACTCTTCAGAAATAGTACCGCTATCTGATAACACCGCATACGACTTCATCTGCAGCGCGTTATAATCATTAAAGCCCAGCGGCTTCAGGAATCTTACCATGTCGTGCATCCTGATCCCTTTTTTCTCAATCATATTGCGTGTCCTCGGATGAGTACTTACAATTACAGGATAATTATATTTCTCTGCGATCTGGTTAAGGCTTTTCATCAGGTTTTCGAAGTTCCGTTCATTATTGATATTCTCTTCCCGGTGCGATGAAACCACGAAGAATTTTCTCTCTTCAAGCCCTAACCTGTTGAGCACATCCGACGAGCGGATAGCATCCATATAATGATTCAGCACCTCGAACATCGGTGATCCCGTCTTGATGATCCGATCTGCAGGCAGGCCTTCACGCAAAAGATATTCCCGGGCAATATCACTATAGGTCAGGTTAATATCGGACACATGATCCACGATCTTACGGTTGGTTTCTTCCGGCACTCTCTGGTCAAAGCACCGGTTCCCGGCTTCCATGTGAAAGATAGGAATATGTCTTTTCTTCGCCGGTATGGCACATAAGCAGCTATTCGTATCACCTAAGACCAGGAACGCATCCGGCTTCTCCGATTCCAGTAAAGGATCGATCTTGATCAGGATATGACCAACTGTTTCTGCCGCTGTTTTCCCCGCCGCATTCAGAAAATGATCCGGCTTGCGCACACCAAGATCTTCGAAAAAGATCTCGTTAAGTTCATAATCATAATTCTGTCCGGTGTGAACGATAATATGGTCGATCGCTTCTGACGTGTCCAGGGCAGCCATAACCCTCGACAATCGTATTATTTCGGGACGGGTTCCAACTACCGTCATTACTTTCATTTTTGATTTCATCTGTTTGTTGTTTATTTTTTGCTGTCAGATAGAGCTTACTATGTTTGATAATTATCAGAACACGGGTTGTTCATAGATTTAAACATTCTCGAAATAGGTGTCCGGATCATTCAGATCATAGAATTCATTGATCCAGAAATTGGTATATAAAACTTCATCACCAATGTTTTTAATATTATGCGTGTACCATATCGGCATATCTACATACGCAGGCTCTGACCCATCCAGGTAATAATCCAACACTTCATTCGTGCCAATTCTCCGAAGCTGGATCAATGCCTTCCCTTTGATCACCGCAAAACGCTCGATCTTTCGCGTATGATAATGATTGCCTCTTGTTATGCCAGGCACCGTGGTAGAAAAAGAAACCTGTCCGCCAACTCCCAACCGGATAATCTCTACAAACGAGCCTCTTGGGTCGGTATGCTGCGTAAACTTAACCGGGAAATAATGCTTAATATCCATATAGCAGCGATAGGTATTGAACAGGTTCAATTCAAAGCTGCTATTAAGTGAGGGAATCTCGCCTCTATCCTGGTAAGCTTCCTTGTAAGAATGTAGCAATGCTAATATTTCTGAGACCTTAGCCTCTGAGGTATGCGGAACAATATAGAGGGACTCGTTCTTCGCTTCCCGTATCTTCTCTATAATGATCTGTACTAATTCACTAACATAAATTAACTTCAGATCGCCGTCAACCTTTTGCCACCAGCTGTCACGTAATGAAACACCCCAAATAC
>CALNCF010000194.1 GCA_937875035.1 uncultured Sphingobacteriaceae bacterium
CATTCTGATTGCCCAGCTTGCTGTTATGCCTGCTGTAGAAGAAATAGATGGCCACACCGATACCCATCCAGATCACTAAACGTACCCAGCTTTCGTTTGGCAGCGAATACATCAGGTATAAACAAACCAGGATACCCATTACCGGCACAAACGGTACCAGTGGTGTTTTGAACGGACGCGGTACATTCGGCATCTGCTTGCGCATTACTAATACGCCTATACATACCAGCACGAACGCGAAGAGTGTACCGATGCTCACCATGTGCCCCAGGTCGGATACAGGCACAAAGCCTGCAAAGATGCTGACGAATCCCATGAAGAAGATATTGGTCTTCCATGGTGTTCTGAACTTAGGGTGAATATCGCTGAAGAATTTAGGCAGCAGGCCGTCTTTAGACATGGAGTAGAATACCCTCGACTGTCCCATCAGCATCACGAGGATCACCGAAGTATAACCGGCCAGGATAGCGATGATCAGGCCGTCCTGTAAGAACGTATAGCCCGTTTTGGCGAAGGCGGTAGCAGCCGGTTTGGCGTCGCCTGCAAAGTCTTTATAATTGACCAGTCCCGTCATTACGTGAGCGAACAGGACATATAATACAGTACAAACAATTAAGGAGCCCAGGATACCGATCGGCATACCTTTCTGTGGGTTCTTGGCTTCCTGCGCCGCGGTGGAAACGGCATCAAAGCCGATAAAGGCGAAGAACACTACGGCTGCGCCGGTAGCGATCCCCGTCCATCCGAAGTTCTCGTAAGCACCTGTGTTTGCAGGGATATACGGGTCGTAGTTGGCCGGGTTAATATGGCTCCAGCCTAACGTAATGAATACCAGCACTACAGCTACTTTCAGGATCACGAGGAAGTTATTCATCGTAGCCGATTCCTTGGTACCACGCATCAGTAATAAGGAGAGCATTAGCACGATGAAGATCGCCGGAAGATTGATAATGCCCCCGTTAATCACGGTTCCGTCGCCCAGCCGAAGGGTTTCCCAGGGAGAAACAATGAACTGATGCGGAAGCTCAATATGATATTTATGCAGGAATTCGAGCAGGTAACGTGACCATGATACAGAAACGGTGGCAGCGCCTAACGCGTACTCCAGCACCAGGTCCCAGCCAATGATCCAGGCCATAAATTCACCCATGGTCGCATACGAATAGGTATACGCGCTACCAGCTACCGGGATCATAGACGCGAACTCTGCGTAGCATAAGCCGGCAAATCCACAGGCAATGGCAGCAAGTATAAATGAAATGGTAACGGCCGGGCCGGCATTCTCTGCTGCAGCGATACCTGTTAATGAGAAGAGTCCTGCCCCGATGATCGCACCAATACCCAGCGCTACGAGATTCGTACTTGACAGGGTACGTTTCAGGGTCCCTTCACCACTTTCCGCGGATTCCTTCATTAACTGATCGAGGGATTTTGTATACTTCATAAATTGATTTAAGGTTGTGTAATAGTTTGAGAATAGGTTATAAATTCAAACGTAATTAAATTTCACGAAAAATAAAAAAGGGAATTCCTGTTCGAAATTCCCTTTTCTATCCGGTTAAACCGCTTATTTTTTAACAGTGTCGGTCTGCATGAAGATCGTATCTGTCTGAACCATTCCTAAAGAATCTTCGGTCTGGATCACACTGATCTCCTGTCTGATCTCGTTTGGCTGCGCCGTACCGTGATTGCCTACAGAGATATGCGGGGCAATGATCAGGGATACGATCGACATTAACTTGATGAGGATGTTCATAGATGGTCCGGAAGTATCCTTGAATGGATCACCTACGGTATCGCCTGTTACAGAAGCCTTGTGAGGCTCTGATTTCTTGTAGAAGACCTCTCCGTTGATGTTCACGCCTTTCTCAAATGATTTCTTCGCGTTATCCCATGCGCCACCTGCGTTCGACTGGAACATACCCATCAGTACGCCTGATACCGTAACACCTGCCAGCAGACCACCCAGCACTTCAGCGCCGAAGATAAATCCAACGATGATCGGAACGATCAGCGCAATAGCGCCCGGCATCATCATTTCGCGAAGCGAAGCCTTGGTAGAGATCGCTACACATTTTTCGTATTCCGGTTTTGCCTTGTACTCCATAATGCCCGGGATCTCGCGGAACTGGCGGCGAACCTCCTGAACCATATCCATGGCTGCTCTTCCTACCGCAGAGATACACAATGCAGAGAAAATGAACGGGATCATACCGCCGATGAATAAGCCGGCCAGTACATCTGCCTTATAAATGTCGATGCGGTCGATGCCTGCAATACCTACGAACGCCGCGAACAGCGCCAGTGAAGTCAGTGCGGCAGAAGCGATCGCGAAGCCTTTACCTGTAGCTGCTGTCGTGTTACCTACGGCATCCAGGTTATCGGTACGGTGGCGTACTTCTTCCGGCAGCTGGCTCATTTCAGCGATACCCCCTGCGTTATCGGCAATCGGGCCGAAAGCGTCGATCGCTAACTGCATGGCAGTGGTCGCCATCATACCGGCAGCAGCGATCGCTACCCCGTATAATCCTGCGAAGTGGAAAGAACCGTAAATACCTGCTGCCAGCACGATGGTTGGCAATACGGTCGATTCCATCCCTACGGATAAACCGCCGATGATATTTGTTGCGTGACCTGTAGATGATTGTCTGATGATAGACATTACCGGGCGTTTACCCATAGCGGTATAATACTCGGTGATGATGCTCATCAGGGCGCCTACGATCAGTCCTACCATAATAGACATGAACACATCTGTTGAAGTAAATTCGAATCCTCTGATGCTCATAGAAGCCGGTAACAACCATTTAACCGCTACGAATGAAGCGATCGCTGTTAAGATGATCGATGACCAGTTACCCATATTCAGCGCATTCTGTACGCTGTCTGTTTCATTTTTTATTTTTACGAAGAATGTACCAATGATCGAGAAGATCAATCCTAAGCCTGCGATCAGCATGGGCAGGAGGATCGGAGCGATCCCGCCGAAGTTATCTCCGGAAGAAACAACCTCACGGCCTAATACCATGGTTGCCAGGATGGTCGCTACATAAGAGCCGAAAAGGTCGGCGCCCATACCTGCTACGTCACCTACGTTATCACCTACGTTATCGGCAATGGTTGCCGGGTTACGCACGTCGTCTTCAGGAATTCCTGCTTCTACTTTCCCTACCAGGTCAGCACCTACGTCGGCTGCTTTGGTATAGATACCGCCGCCTACACGTGCAAACAGGGCGATTGATTCAGCACCCAGGGAGAACCCTGCGAGTACTTCCAGCGCCTTGATCATCTGGTCGCCATTTACAGCGCCGCCAGAACCTACCACGTACATCTGGTAGAATACGATAAATAAGGAACCAAGTCCGAGGATAGCCAGACCGGCTACACCCAGTCCCATTACGGTACCGCCGGTGAAAGAAACCTTCAGTGCTTTTGCCAGGCTGCTTCTTGCCGCCTGTGTGGTTCTAACATTCGCCTTGGTAGCGATCTTCATACCGATATAACCCGCTGTAGCA
>CALNCF010000195.1 GCA_937875035.1 uncultured Sphingobacteriaceae bacterium
CCTTCAGCTCGAACAAGAGCGGGCAGCAGGCTTCGCAGGAAACCCAGCGGATCTACCTCCCTTTCACCACCTTTCAAACTGCGTTTAATTACGGCAATATTGTAGGCTGGTTCGCCATCACCTCTAAACCCGGTATCCCGGCAGAGGTGACCGAAGCCAAGGTGATCGAGGTACTGAAACAGCAGCACGACATTTCGCCCGACGACCAGCTGGCCATCGGCCACTGGAATATGGGTAAGCAGTTCGACCGGATCTCGGGACTCTTTACCGGGATCAGCATCCTGGTATGGGTGGTCGGCATCGGTACCCTCCTGGCGGGTGTGATCGGCGTAAGCAATATCATGCTCATCATTGTGAAGGAACGTACAAAAGAGATCGGTATTAAACGGGCACTGGGCGCGAGTCCTTTGTCGATCGTCGGACAGATCATCCTGGAATCGGTATTCCTGACCTCTTTTGCGGGTTATTTCGGATTACTGGCGGGCCTGGGATTACTGGAAGGTATTTCCAGCCTGATGGGCTCCGGAGGCGGGGATTCGGGCGCGTTCCAGAACCCGGAAGTAGACCTGCAGGTCGCCCTCATCTCGCTCGGAGTACTGGTAGTAGCCGGGGCGCTGGCAGGCCTGATCCCTGCACGCAGAGCCATGAGCATCAGCCCGATCGAAGCCCTGAGGGCCGATTAATATCACCCGTATCAAATCATAAGAAAACTAAAAAAGCACCATAAAAAACACCTGATAACACCATGAAAAAAGTATTGAGAATCTCTTTGATCGTGATCCTCCTGGCCACTTTCGCCGGAACCATTTATTTCCTGTACAAAAAGTCGGAGAAGAAGCAGGAAGTATTCAAGATCGAAAAACCGTCCTCATTGAATATCCTGAAGAAAACCGTAGCCACCGGCGCTGTGGTGCCCCGCAAGGAGATCGATATCAAGCCCCGCGTTTCGGGAATTATCGAGAAGCTTTTCGTGGAAGCCGGACAAGTGGTTAAAACAGGCGACATGATCGCAAGGGTAAAGATCATACCGAACATGGTAAGCCTGAACGAAGCCGAGAGCCGTTTGAACCGCGCCAATATCAATTTTGGCAACGCAAAGACCGAATACGAACGCATGAAGAAGCTCTACGATCAGAAGGTGATCTCCGCAGCCGAATTCCAGCGTACCGAGCTCACGTACAACAACGCAAAAGAAGAGCAGGAAACAGCCGATAACAACCTGCAGCTGATCAAGGAAGGAACTTCCCGCTCGGTAGGAAACGCGGCCAATACGATCATCCGCGCTACCATCTCCGGAACCGTGCTGAATGTGCCTGTGAAAGAGGGTAACTCGGTGATCGAGAGCAATACCTTTAACGAGGGTACGACCATCGCTACCATCGCCGACATGAGCGACATGATCTTCCAGGGAAAAGTAGATGAATCGGAAGTGGGTAAGATCAAGACCGGCATGGCGCTGATCGTAACCATCGGAGCTATCGAAACCGACAAGTATGACGCACACCTGGAGTACATCTCTCCTAAGGGTGTGACCGAAGACGGAGCCATCCAGTTCGAGATCAAAGCAGCTATGAAACTGAAGCCGGGAAGCTTTATCCGTTCCGGGTACAGCGCCAATGCGGACATAGTGCTCGACCGCCGCGACAGTGTGCTTTCGATCCCGGAGAGCCTCCTGAAGTTCGAGGGTGAAAAACGGTTCGTGGAGGTAGAAACCACTCCGCAAACCTTTAAGAAACAATACATCACCACCGGGCTTTCCGACGGGATCAATATTGAAGTATTGTCGGGCATTGACAAGAACACCCGGCTGAAGGGCACTGTGCAGGAAGCCAATGCCTCGGAAGAAAAGCCGAAGGAAGAATAAGATCCCCGGAATATCTCTTAACATAAAAAGCCCGCATCGAAACCTGCGGGCTTTTCTTTTTTATGCGTCCTGCGATCAGAACTCAATACGGTAATTCAGCACGGGAACCACTCACGCAATACCCAATTATTTAGAATAAAAACCTACGGTACAAGACCAACAACTCAACAAAAAATCGAAAAGGCTGGACGGCAGCAGGCAAATCTTCTATATTTGCTGTCTCAAAAAAATAAAGCACATGAAGCATATCGCTGTTATCGGATCGGGAACTATGGGAAACGGGATCGCGCATACCTTTGCGCAAAACGGTTACCAGGTAGCCCTGATCGACCTGAACCCACAGGCTTTGGAAAAAGCGCTGCAAACGATCGCTAAGAACCTCGACCGGATGGTGACCAAGGGAAGCATCACGGAAGACGTGAAGACATCGACCCTGGGCAATATCACCACCTTTACCCAAATGGAAGAAGGCGTTAAGAATGCCGACCTGGTGGTAGAGGCCGCTACGGAAAACCCTGACATCAAGAAGAAGATATTCAAAGATCTAAGCACCTACTGCAAGGAAGGCGCGATCCTGTCGACCAATACCTCTTCGATCTCCATTACCGAGATCGCGGCGGTGACCAACCGCGCGGAACAGGTGATCGGTATGCACTTTATGAACCCGGTGCCGGTGATGAAGCTGGTAGAGGTGATCAGGGGCTACCAGACCAGCGATGAGGTTTGCCAGACCATTATGGAGCTGTCTAAGGCGATCGGCAAGATCCCTACCCTGGTGAACGATTACCCGGGCTTTGTGGCTAACCGTATCCTGATGCCGATGATCAACGAAGCGATCATTTCGCTGTTCGAAGGCGTGGCTGGTGTGGAAGAGATCGATACCGTGATGAAGCTGGGGATGGCGCACCCGATGGGTCCGTTGCAGCTGGCCGATTTCATCGGACTGGATGTTTGCCTGGCAATACTGAATGTATTGCATGAGGGCTTCGGGAACCCTAAGTATGCTCCCTGCCCGCTCCTGGTAAAAATGGTAACGGCCGGCGAGCTGGGCGCGAAATCGGGGCGCGGCTTCTACGATTACAGTCATGGTACCAAGGAGCTGAAAGTATCCCGTTTCTTCGCTGTTAAATAAACTGACGGTTATAATATCTGTATAAAGAAAAAGCCCTGCCTTCCGCGGGGCTTTTTTAGTGAAGATCGTTTCGTAGCCTTCCTTACCTGCTGAGCATGCTCCATAGCAATCCGAAGCTTTCGTCGATCACTTTCGCCTGTTGCGAAACGGAGAGCTCCTTATCCAGCAGGTATTTATTCAGCCCGAAGATCTGTCCGCTGACGAGGGTGAGGATCAAATCCACATCCAATGGCTTCAGCACCTGTTCCTGTATGCCCTGCCGCAAGAGCTGCTGCACGGGTTCGAGGTTCCTGCGAATCTCTTCTTCCGCGATCTTGTTCAGATAGGGAGAATTATTGAACTGTTCCATGAAACGAGGCCGTGTAATAGCCTTTCATAATCTCCCGCAGGCTTTCCTGGTCGCTGATCCGTTCCGAAATGTACGCCGTCATCCGCCCCTTGATATCCGTATACAAGGCTTTCACCAGGTCGTCCTTGGTCGGGAAGAAATAGAACAGGGTGCCATTGGCAATGCCGGCCTGCTTCGCGATCTTGCTTGTAGGCGTATTATGAAAACCAGATTCTACAAAAAGCTGCAGTGCGGCTTCCAGCAAACGTGTTCTCTTGTCCATATAACCTCCTTATTTTACCTGCTCCCACCAAAGGCTGAATACCTGTGCGCTGTCTTCCAGGTTGACCTGTTCGCCGATCATCGGTGTGATTAAGGGGATGCGGAATGATTTGTTATGTTCGGTGATGCTGATCATGGGCTCATCCCAGGGATGGGTAGACAAGGGAAATTTGGAATGATGCACCGGAAACAGGCGCTTCGCTCCAAGATCTTTGGCTGCCTGCAGGTTCTCACCCGGCAGGAAATGAATGTATCTCCACTTCACATCGTATTGACCGTTTTCCAGGATAGCCACATCGAAAGGGCCGAACTTCCTGCCGATCTCCGCGAAGTGTGTGTCATATCCCCCGTCCCCCCCGATAAATAGATTCATGGTGGGTGTTTTCAATGCAAAGGCTGCCCATAAAGCTCTTTTCGCCCGGAAGCCCCGGCCTGAAGCATGCCTGGCCGTGACGGTATGCACCGTAAAGCCAGGAGCCAGCTCGGCGGTTTCATCCCAATCCTGCTCTATGATCTTGTGCTCCGGGTATCCCCAGTAAGCGAGGTGCTCACCAGTACCCAGTCCGCAGATCACTTCTCTGACCTTCGGCTCCAGCTTCTTCACCGTTTCCATATCCAGGTGATCCCAGTGATCGTGGGTAATGAAGAGGTAATCAATTTCGGGGAGATCATCTGCCG
>CALNCF010000196.1 GCA_937875035.1 uncultured Sphingobacteriaceae bacterium
ATGTTCTGGCAGCTGCCATTGGTATAATCCATGTAATTCTCTACCATCTCATAAGTTACCGTGCCCAAGCAGGTGTTGGTCTTGTTTACCGGGCAACCGTCGTTTGCATCCTGGTGGATCGGAGTATCGTTCACCTGGTCGTTACCACAGTTAGCATCCCCCCAGATGTGGCGGAGGTTCAGCGAATGACCGATCTCATGGGTCAGTGTTCTTCCGAAGTTCTGGTAGTTGGTTGTTCTTCCGCACACTTCTGATCTTAACAATACCCCATCAGTCAGGTTCGAGCCGCCCGGGAACTGTGATCTGCCCAGCACGATCGAACCCGGCTGCGCATTGGTAATGGTTTGCACCACCCATACGTTGAAGTATTTGTTGTTTGGCCAGTAGCTAAGCGCCTTTACATCATTTCCCGCGTCATAGGTCAGGATAGAAGGCACCCGAACGATCCCGTCGGTGCAGTTACCGTTCGGATCGATCTGGGCTAAACGGAATTCGATTTTAGTATCAGCCGCGATCCCTTTGAACAATGGATTTGTTTTATTGGTATCGGCATTCATTCTTCTGAAATCTTCATTCAGAACGGCTACCTGCTCCAGGATGCTTTCCTTGGATACGTTCTCGGCGCCATAATTATGGATCACGTGGAATACGATCGGGATGATCTTCACATCGTCGTCGGCAGCAGCGCCTTTGTGAGCATGCTTATTGTTGATATACTCAATGGTTTGCGCTTCCAGGATCGCCTGGTTTTTCACGAAATCAGGATCTTTCATAGAAACGTCCCTCGTGTATTCTGTCGTACCGCAAGGCTGAACCTTGCTTTGAGCGCTCAGAGTTCCTGCTGATAAAGTCATGGCAGCAAGAAGTAAACTCAGACGCATCTTAAAAGTAAAATTTTTCATAATTAAAAATGATTTCGAATCCTAAAGATAAGAAAAATCAGAAAAAACCCGGGTCAGGCGACCTTCTTTTTAAAGATATTCACCCTTGATTCCTTACCCTTGAGCAGGCGCTCAATGTTTTTCTGGTGGGTGAACATAACGAGGATACATACGGAAATGGCAAAAAGCACCTGTGTACGCGTGGATGTCTGGTTGAAGAACAAAATGATGATCACCGGAAACATAAAGCTGGCAACCATGGAACTCAGGGATACATAGCGGGTAAATAACAACATTATTACAAACACGCCGCAGGAGATACCGGAAGCAGCCGGGTGTACGGCCAGGATCATCCCGAACAGGGTAGCGATCCCCTTGCCTCCCCTGAAGCCCGCGAAGATCGGGAATATATGCCCGACCACTGCCGTAATGCCCAGCACCAGCTGGAAATTAGCAAACGGAACAGTGCCCGGTGTGTAGTTACCAATAAAATAGACCAGGTTCGTGGCGGTGAAGCCCTTCAGCACATCGATGATGAGCACAGGGATACCAGCTTTCTTTCCGAGGATGCGGAAAGTATTGGTGGCACCGGCATTACCGCTGCCGTATTCACGCACATCAATCCCGTAAAAGGCCTTGCCTATCCAGATAGCTGTAGGGATAGACCCGTACAGGTATGCAATGATTAATGCAGTTGTCGTGTATACTGAGATCATTATACGGGGTGTACCCTTTAAAAATCAAGGGGCAAATCTATCATTTTTTTAATAGCTGCAAGCTAAAATGCTTTCAGGCTCATATCCAGGCTTTTCACCGAATGCGTAAGGGCTCCCATCGAAATGTAGTCTACCCCGCATTCCGCATACTCACGCACATTCTCGATCGTAATGCCACCCGATGCTTCGGTCTCGAAACGACCGTTCACCATTTCCACGGCTTTCCGCATCTGCCCGTAACCAAAGTTATCAAACATAATGCGTTGTACCCCGCCTTCTTCGAGCGCTTGCTGCACTTCTTCTAAGGTACGGGTTTCGATCTCAATCTGCAGGTTCCTGCCGGTTTTCGCGAGGTATTCTTTGGCATGGGCGATCGCATTACTGATTCCCCCGGCATAATCCACATGATTATCCTTGATCAGGATCATATCATACAGCCCGAAACGGTGGTTCACTCCTCCCCCGATCTTTACGGCTTCTTTTTCCAGGAAACGTAGGTTGGGTGTGGTCTTACGGGTATCTAATATTTTCGTGGATAATCCTTCCAGCTTCTTAACAACCATGCGGGTCATGGTAGCGATGCCCGACATGCGCTGCATGACATTCAGCACCAGGCGCTCTGCCACCAGAATGGAATGCACACTGCCGTGCACATCCAGCACAATATCACCGTGCTTTACATCCTGCCCGTCTTTCGCATGAATGTTCACCTGCAATCCGGCATCGATCTTTTGAAAGATCGCCCGGGCTACATCCAGACCG
>CALNCF010000197.1 GCA_937875035.1 uncultured Sphingobacteriaceae bacterium
CGATTTCTGTATTTTTCAATACATTTGCGTTTCGTTTTTGAAAACCGTCGACCAGGTGCTCCATCATATAAATGGACTTGACCCCGAAACCGGAAACCAACAGCTCGGTGACTACCTTCAGCCCTTCCGCAAGGAAAAGCCGGTATTCCAGGCGATACTTTTTTTGATGTAAGGACTTAACGAAACTTATCTGTGATTTTGAGATCATCGTCGGATTTACGCTTTGTTTGGATTGCAATAATAGTCATTTTCGTATTGAGCGGCTGTGGAACCACGCGAAAGATCCCCGACGACCAGGCGCTTCTTCACCAGTATAAGATCACAGGGCTGAAGGGCAAGCTGCTCGAAGATTCACGCCCTTATATCCGCCAGAAACCCAACCGTAAATTCCTGGGGATCGGCTTCCTGAAGATCTACCTCGGCATCTATAACACCTTCGACAAGCCTGCGAAATGGAAGCAGAACATCAAGAACAAGCTGGGTGAAAGACCGGTGATCTACGACTCTACCCTGACCGATCTTTCTGCCTCGCAGGTACAGCAGTTCCTTTTCAGCAAGGGGTATTTCCATGCGACGGTAAAGGCCAGCGATACCATTCATCATAAAAAAGCCTATGTAACCTATACCGCGGATAAAGGAGAGCCCTATACGATCCGGAATATCCACTACTCGATCCGCGACAGCATTATCCGGACCCTGTATTTTGCAGGACTGAACCGCAGCAAGCTCTCGCTGGGAGCCATTTACGACCAGGAAATCATGCAGCAGGAACGTGAGCGGATCACCTCCAACCTGAAGAACCAGGGGTATTATTATTTCAACCGTGAGTATATCCATTTCGACATCGACAGCGCCTTGGGCACGAACCAGGTCGACATATACATTGTGATCGAAAACCGGCCCGGCAATATAGCTCACCAGTTCTATAGGGTGCAGGATATCATGGTCAATGTTAAGCCGACCATTTATCCTCCCCCGCTCCGGCAGCGCGGGGGCAGCGAAGCGCGCATCAACGGAGTGCAGATCTCCGACAGTGAGAATAAATTCAACCCGAAGGTATTGCGCAGGATGGTATACATCGACTCCAACAGCCTGTACCGGCAACGCGATGTGGAGCTGACCTATAACCGCTTTGGCGACCTGGGTGTATTTAAGTTCACCAATATTGAGTTCCGGCCCAACCCGCTCGACTCCACGAAGCTCGACTGCCTGATCGAGCTCTCCCCCGCAGAAAAGCAGGGCACGCAGACTGACCTCGAAGGCTATGCCGCCTCGGCCAACGTGGGCGCCTCGGTCAACTTCATATACCAGAACCGTAACATCTTTAAGGGTGCCGAGATCCTGGAGTTCAGGGTTCGCGGCGGGCTGGAAACCCAGGCCTTTATCGACCGGCAGAAACAGCAGGGCATCCCGGTATTCAACAGCCGCGAGGCAACCACCTCGGCGACCATCACCTTTCCGAAGTTCCTGTTCCTCTCCGAGAATACCTCCAAGGGCCGCTTCGCAAGCCCGCGTACCCGCTTAGGCTTCACCTACAGCTTCGAACGCCGCCCGGAATATTTAAGACGGACCCTGAACAGCGCCTTTACCTACGAATGGAAACAGAACCAGTTCGTGACCCATGCCGTATCTCCGCTGGATGTAAGCTTTGTACGCTCCGAGCTCTCCGACGAAGCCACCAAAGCCTTCGAGAACCTGAACAACCAATACCTCAAGGCCAGCTTCGACCCGCATATCGCCGTGGCCAGCAAATACTCACTCATCATTAATAAACAGATCATCAACCTGGTCAGGAATTACTATTACCTGCGCCTGAACCTGGAAGTGACCGGCACCTCGGTATACGCGCTGAGCAAGATCATCGACGGTCCTAAAGACGCGAACGGGCAATACCGCCTCTTCGATCTCCCGTATTACAACTATACCCGCCCCGAGCTCGACTTCCGGTATTTCGACTATATCAGCAACCGCAGCCAGATGGCGTACCGGATCAGCAGCGGCGTGGGGATCACTTACTGGAACTCGCCGGTGCTGCCCTTCGAAAAACAGTTCTTCATCGGGGGCTCCAACAGTATCCGCGCGTTCAAGGCACGTACCGTCGGCCCGGGCTCGTTCAACCCGCAGCTGAACGACAGCACACAGACCAACCTGAACATCGACCGTACGGGAGATTTCAAGCTGGAAGGATCAGCCGAATTCCGTTTCGATATCTTCGACCGTTTCTTCGGATCGAAGCTCAAGGGCGCTACCTTCTTTGATTTCGGGAACGTGTGGGTATTAGCCAACCAGACAGATGTAAGCCAGTCGAAATTCAAGTTCGACAGCTTCTATAAAGAGCTCGCGTTAGGAACGGGTGTTGGCCTGCGGATGGATTACAGCTT
>CALNCF010000198.1 GCA_937875035.1 uncultured Sphingobacteriaceae bacterium
TGAAGGAGGTGATCCGCGCGCAGGGTACGGAGCAGACCGATATGAATATCAGGGTGCGTTTGATCGAGGGCTCGATCGGCGCGATGCGCAGCGAGCATGAGCAGATGAGCCTGAGCATGGCGGAGATCCGCCGCATCACGAATAACTACACCTGCCTGCCGGGTGCCTGCGAAACCCTGAGGCTGTGCTATGCCGAGCTACAGGATTTTGAGCAGGACCTGCACGCGCATATCTACCTGGAGAACCAGATCCTGTTCCCGAAGCTGGTCGCTTTTGAAAAAGAGATGATGAAGGAGATCGGGAAAGAATACTGAGCCTAAGCTTCTCCGTCCGATTCCAGCAAACCCATTTTAGCCTGGAAAGTAAGCGCGATATTCCGCGCCTTGTTCAGGGCGATCACTGTATTCTCCCCTTCAAACAATTCCGTTAAGGTTTCGGCGAAGAGCTCCAGCCAGCGCCTGAAGTGCTGCGGGGTGATGGGTAATACTTCGTGCTTCGGAAAGGGCGAGCCCTTGTAGGAGCCGGTATAGAGCAGCAGGGAATTCCAGAACTCGTACATCCGGGGTAGGTGATGCTCCCAGCTTACCCGAGCGATGTCGTTGAACACCGGGGAGAGCAGCTCATCGGCATTTACTTTTTTATAGAATTCATCTACCAGCCTGATAATATCCTGTTCGTTCCTGATGTCTTCTTTTTGTTGTGATGCCTGCATAATAGATTCTGATGATAAAATGAGGAGGCGGGCAAGGCCTTTTTTTAATTAACTTTGGGGCTTATGACAATTCCCTTCCGCCATACCTTCGAGGGCCTGATCTGGTCGGTGCGGGTCGATCCCGCCTCTCCGTACATAGCCCTGGAAGTGCGCTATAAAGATCGTAAAGAAGTTTCGTTTTACAGCATTTACCCGGAGGAAAAAAGGGTGATCCCGGTCCGGCATGAGTTTGATGAAAAATGGCTCTGGGGGATCGAGTGCATCCGCGGGGGAATCATCGTGCTGCACAGCTATGTATCGGCACAGACACCCGAGCACCAGTACCTGGTTGCCTATGACGCGGCGAGCGGTGAGAAAGCCTGGGAGAACTATACCGACTGCTTTTACGCGGATCACGCGGAGGGTATTCTTTCCTACCCGAAAAAGATCCAGCCCAAACGCCTGCAGCTGCGCGCGATCCGGAACGGCGAGCTGATCCGCCCGGTGGATGATCTCTCTGAATTCCGCAATATTCCCCTTCCCCTGCACTACCCGGTCGTTGATGAGGAGAGCTCCTGCGACAGCCTGGAATACGGGTTGCAAAGTATCCGCTGCCAGCCGGAAGACGGCGAATGGGTGCTGCGTATCGAACAGGAAGGTGAAGGATATATCTACCGCGATACCCTCGGAAGCTATACAGGCCAAGCCTTGTCTTCCACATTTTTTCTATTTGAAAATCACCTGATTTATATC
>CALNCF010000199.1 GCA_937875035.1 uncultured Sphingobacteriaceae bacterium
GGAAGTCGCCGGAATGCATCACATCTTCGATCTTCAGCTTCGTTGTTTCGTCGTGCAGCACTTCGATCTTGCTGCTGATATTAAGGACCTGTTGAGTATTATTGAATATGACGGTATCGCTGGCCAGCGAATATGAGGATATCAGTACAAAAAAAACAACAGCTATGTAATGGGCTATACGCATCCCACGAATATAGTTATGATTTTTGTATTAAATAATGCTTAGCTGACAAGTAATTCGTAATGAACTTCAAATTCTCCCTTCGGTCCTTTTTCGATCTTTACCTGTACCGGTTGTCTGCGCAGGTCCAGTATGTTTTCACGCTCTTTAGGGTCGGCGTTGTTCAGGGTATCGCAATCGTAAATCGCCATGGCCGTGGCAACGAAATCGTCTTTCGGGTAAAAGAAGATACCATTATTTCCCAGGGATTCTTCTACCACCGCACCCACGCGTTTACCCATGCGGGTAGTTACCGGGGCGCAGAGTACATAAACCTTGTCGATAGGCAGCTGGCTGGTAATGGCTACGCATACACGGCAAAGGATTAAGCTGCCAATACCCATGCCTGCAACCTCCATCGAATTCCACATGCCGCAGATCTCGCAGCAGCCTTCTTTGACCATCTCGTAGATCTTTGGATCGTAATGACCCAGCGCATGCTCGATGGGGAGCTTCATCTGTCCGTCGTACATCTGGATGCGGGCACCTCCGTAAACTTTTTCGCCCGATTCATCTTCCACACTGATCACAATCGTATTCGGGCTGTCAATCCAGTCTGCATTTGTCGAAGTCACTTTGGCAACACCAAAGTGAATCTCAAGCAGGCGGGCATGGCCCTCAATAAATTTCAGGCAAGCCTCACGATCATCAATAGCTCTGAAAGCCCTGATTCTTATCATTTCCGTTGGTACGATTATACTGTTTAATCTTTAATCAGCTCATCAAAGTCGATATAGAACCGACCTGAGAGCGTTATTTCCTGCAAGAGGATTCTCCTGCACGTGTCGGTTACCATCGCCCCGCCCAGCACTACCGATGAGGCAAGCTGCGGCCAGGTCGTGATGGTCTTTCCCATTTCCCCGAGCGACATTTTCATCCTTCCCGAGATGCTTTCTATTCCTACCATCGCACCCAGCAAAGGTACTTTTTCCTGATTACTTAAATCTCTTAAAGATTTCAGATCTGTAATTCCTGCCGGGATCAGCCCATGGAGCAGCTCTCTTTCGTGTTCCAGGTCGAAGCGCTCAATGTCGAGCATTCCGCGGTCGTTGGTATCCATTACTACCGGTATACGGTACTGGCGGGCTTTTACACGGCTCATGATCTTCATGTCCAGTCCATCACACTCCTCCACCAGGATGTCAAGCGGCTCGGGGTCGCAGAAGAACGCATCGATGTTCTCTTCCGTCAACCCGTCCTTGAATATCTTCACCTTTATAAAAGGGTCTATTTCAGTAATTTCACGTGCAGCGATGATAACCTTAGGAACACCCAGATTGTGTACGCCCGCCCTGATGCGGTTCATATTGGTGAGCTCCAGCGAATCGAAGTCGGCCAGCCGGAGCTCCCCGCAAATACGTTCCATGGCAATGGTGAGGGCGATCGATTGCCCTACAGACAGGCCCACCACCCCGATCTTTCGGTTGCTCAGTGTGTTACGTTCTTCCGGGGTAATCTTGTACATATTACGGCTGGTGCGCAGCTCAATGTATTCATCACGATTAACGATATGGACCAGCCGGCTGCTCCATGGATAATATACCCACAGGCCATATACGGCTTCGGGTGCATCGCCGATCAATTCTGCGTACGCAGCTTCATATTGCTCAACACTTAATTTCTGTGTCGGATTCCTGATCTTGATGAGCTCCAGGAGCTGGCTTTTAAGCTCATCATGAATTTGAATATGAGGATTCTCGCGAAGAATGCTGTCCAGTTTTTCACGCTCATCTGAGTTATTCAGGTTAAAGAAAACCGGCTCATAATTTTGTTGGTCGATCGGACTTTTTTGTGGAAATTCAGGTAAAATTCTCATGGATTAATTACTTTTGAGAAAGGAAAACTCAAAAACACTCGAATATCAAAATAAAAATGATGTTAGAGAATAAAAGTAGCATAAAAAATTGTTTTCTTTATAATTAGGGTTTATATTGTAAAATAATATTCTATACATGTCGGAATCTAAGATCAGTATATTGTATGTGGATGATGAGGAAAATAACCTCAACTCTTTTAAGGCAACTTTCCGAAGAGACTTTGACGTAACGGTTGCCATATCGGGTGCAGAAGCAATTGAGCTGATCAAACAGAAAGATTTCGAGCTGATCATTACAGATCAGCGTATGCCGGGCATGACAGGTGTAGAGTTCTTGTCAAGCATCATCAAGGATCACCCCGATCCTATCCGGATCTTACTGACCGGTTATGCCGATATCCAGGCGGTGATCGATGCCGTTAACAAAGGCCAGATCTACCAGTATGTTTCAAAGCCCTGGGATGAGCAGCAATTACGCGTGATCATTTCCAACGCCTTTGAGATCTTCTCTTTACGCAGAGAGAATAAAGAGCTGATGAAGAGTTTGCTGAGAGCGAATGAGCAACTCGAGTTCCTGCTGCGCCAGAAGCTGCTGTCTTAAATTTTTATAATCAGTATTATTTGTTGCTGGACTTTAAAAGCAGATTGATTTCTTTCAGGTAATTGATCTCTTTTTTGAGCTGTTCAATTTCTTCCGTAAGAAACTGCGGGCTGGTGAGTCGTGTCGGACCTTCATCAGAAATGAGTCCTGTGAACGGCTCCCTGAAAAAGTCGGTAATATTCACATCCAGGATCTCTGCTATCTGTGCGAGCCGGGTTACGGTAATATTCGTTTTTCCTCGTTCAATATTGGAATAAGCGCCGATCGAAATGTTCAGGTCGAAAGCCATATTTTCCTGGCTCCTGTTTTTACTCTGCCGAAATAATCGGATTCTATCACCTATGACCTTTTTCATTCCTATAAAATTAGAACTAAGCTTTAACGGCGATCATCAGTCTGAGGCGTATTTATTTCATTTTTGATGTTAAATATTTAGTTTTAGTGTGTATATTGAATTTTATAATAATGAAACAGGTGGTTTCGCTATCACTAAAACCATAGTCTTATGCTGTTTGATATAGGTCAGCTCAAAGAGTTTTGCATAACTCACCAGGCCGAGGGTGGCTCTTTCGATGAAATACTATTCGATTGCTTTTTGCTGGAGGCGGAAGAGGAGATAAAGTATAAATTACTGGAAATGTGGGCGAGTTTCGAGAACGATATCACCCAGGCAGGGGTATCACGCTAAAGCATTACTTTATTTAGCCCGGCTGCTCTTATTCCCTTCGGCAGACCCCCGGATTTCCCGATCTTTTCTATCATCCAAATATTCTGGCTTAAGTTCTGCATAATACTACGAATGGCCTTAGGTCATAAGTTATGTTTTACTGTAAGTCAATGTTTTTGAGGTTACAGGATTTTTTGAAAAGAAGAGTGATTATACGTGTGCCAAAAAAGCTTTAGTTTTTTCCACGGTATACTGTTTTTTGTCATGGTCTAAAAAGCCTTTTTCCATGACTGATAATTAGGTCACGTGGGCTTCTTTCTTTCCGGGATATTTCCTTTTAAAATTCTGTTTTGTTTGGACATGTGGCCTTTTCAGTTCTTTTTATTCTGTTTTTAAATGCCCGATCCCTGAATATCTTTTGTAATATTTTGGTATTGGGGTAATAATCTTTTTTAATGCCTTGTTTTAGGTATTAATACTGAATCTGGTTAATTTTTAGGTGAAAAATCTGTTAACAAATTGTTTTTTTAAAAAAAACGAATTATACTTGTTTTATGTAAGTAGTCTTTTTTGCATAGTAAATTACCTAAACAAACACATTATGAGTAAAAATTTACTTTTATATTTCAAGACAACAGTGTTTTTTGTTTTGATCTTAACTTGTGTGCTGAATACGAGTAGTAAAGCACAGTCGATTACCTTCGACAACGTACCTCCGCTTACAGGTGGTGGTAACACAGGCGGGGGGATTGGCTTTAACTTCACCTCTAATAAAGGAGTGGTTGTAGAAGCCTTACGATGTTCTTTCTCTACCACGACGGCTACAGCCAACATCTGGTATAACAAACAAAAGATGAATGGCCAGCCTTCAGGGGTGAGTGCAGCAACCGGATGGGAAAACCTCG
>CALNCF010000200.1 GCA_937875035.1 uncultured Sphingobacteriaceae bacterium
GAGCCAGAAGATGATGCGTGGAAAACGCTGGATATAATCGGTGAAGAACAGAGAGATCAAGTAGGCGACCATGATACAGCTGATAATCTGCAGGTCGTGGATCCAGGCCACAGGCAGGCTGCCGATCAGCAGGTCGCGGATCGTTCCGCCCCCGATCGCGGTTACAAAGGTAATGATGAGCACCCCGAATACATCGAGCCGCTTCTTCATGGCCGAAGCCGCACCCGCGAAAGCAAAGGCCGCGGTCCCCAATATTTCGACAAGGTCAATAAACTTCATAGGAAAGCTAAAGATAATGAAAATACCATTCCAAGCGCTTCCAGGGTGCATTTGACCCTATTTTTATTTACGGAACAAAAAACAGATATTTAAGAAAGCTAAACACAGGGCACATGAAACACGCTATTAATTGGGTAGAAATTCCGGTAGAGCAATTCGATCGTGCAAAGAAATTCTACGAAACCATCCTGAATTTCGAAATGAACATTGCCGATCTGGGCATTCTCAAAATGGGCTTTCTTCCTCATGATACCGGCGCCATAGGCGCGGCCATCTGCAGGCACCCTGAGTTTTACAAACCCTCCGATAAGGGCTCGCTGATCTATCTCAACGGGGAGCCCGATCTTCAGCCTATTTTAAACCGGGTAGAATTTGCCGGCGGCAAGGTGATCCTCCAGAAACGCCTGATCTCTGAAGCGCTCGGGTTTATGGGGCTCTTCCTCGATTCGGAAGGCAACCGGATCGGGATCCGCTCCATGGAATAAGAGCTTCTTCATACAAACAAAAAGCCGGACCAATGCCCGGCTTCCTGCTTCTATATGTTAACGCGATCTGTTCAGAACACTTATTTGCTCATCTCCGCAAAGTATTTGTGGAACAATGGCAGGGTTTCTATCCCTTTGTAATAGTTGAACAGCCCGTAGTGCTCATTCGGTGAATGCAGCGCATCCGAATCAAGTCCGAATCCCATCAGCACTGATTTCAGCCCTAATTCTTTTTCGAACAAGGCTACGATCGGGATGCTTCCTCCTCCTCTTGTCGGGATCGGCTGCTTGCCGAAAGTCGCTTCCATCGCCTTGCTGGCCGCCAGGAAAGCTACCGAATCGGTCGGGGTAAGCACCGGCTCTCCGCCATGATGCGGGCGAACCTCTACCTTAACCGACGCAGGCGCGATGCTTTCAAAATGCTTACGGAACAGCTCGGTGATCTGCTCGGAGGTCTGGTTCGGCACCAGGCGCATGGAGATCTTGGCAAAGGCTTTCGATGGCAGCACTGTTTTCGCTCCCTCACCGGTATAGCCGCCCCAGATCCCGTTCACATCGAGTGTCGGGCGGATCCCTGTACGTTCGATCGTAGAGAACCCCTTCTCTCCCCATACATCACCTACAGCCAGGTCTGCTTTATATTCTTCGAGATTGAAAGGAGTTTGAGCCATGGCTTCGCGATCGGCAGCGCTTACTTCCAGCACCTGGTCGTAAAAGCCCGGGATAGTGATATGATTGTTCTCATCGTGCATGGACGCGATC
>CALNCF010000201.1 GCA_937875035.1 uncultured Sphingobacteriaceae bacterium
GAAGAGAAACCAGAGCACCCGAAGTCGAATTACGCGGTTCCGGGCTTGTATTTCTATGACAATTCGGTGGTAGCGATTGCGAAAAGCATTCAGCCCAGCCCGCGCGGGGAATACGAGATCACCGACATCAACAAAGAATACTTAAGCCGGGGGAAACTAAAAGTAAGTATATTGAGCAGGGGCACTGCGTGGCTGGATACAGGCACCTTTGCTTCGCTGATGCAGGCCGGACAGTTTGTGCAGGTAATCGAAGAGCGTCAGAACCAGAAGATCGGATGCATTGAAGAGGTTGCCTACCGGATGAAATACATCGATAAGGACCAGTTAAGAAAAGTAGCCGGCCCACTGCTGAAAAGTGGGTACGGACAATATTTGTTGAATTTGATTAAATAATCCGGATGAAATATTTAGGGAGCGAATTAGCGGCGTTTTCGGAACAGATACAATATGCGCTGGATCATTACCAGGCGCACCAGGTGAACAAAAACGACCTTCAGCATATTGTGGTTTGCGGACTGGGTGGTTCGGGCATTGCCGGGCGATTGGTGAAAAATTATTTTACAGACAAGCTGGATATTCCCGTAGAGTCTGTATCCGATTATATCCTGCCCCGCTATGTAAATGAGCATAGCCTGGTGATCTTATCTTCTTATTCAGGCAATACCGAAGAAACATGTACCATGTACAGCATCGCGCGGGAGCGTGGTGCGAAGGTTATTGTGATCTCCGTAGGTGGCGCGCTTGCAGAAAAAGCAGAAGCCGACGGAGTGGTATGCTACCGTGCTGTAGGAGGTTTCCAGCCCCGCGTGGCGCTGGGATATTCCATTACGTACCTGTTCCTCATTTTCTTTGAATTGCTGAAGCTGGAGCGTGTAGTGGAGCTGAAGCAGATTGCCGGTGAAGTGCAGCATGCCGATCGTTTCCGCGACCGCGCGCTTGAATTGCTGAAGCCCCTGGAAGCTACCATCCGCCAGAAATATGTGATCATTGCTGATACACATTATGAAGCGGTGGCAGTGCGCCTGGCGCAGCAGATCCAGGAGAACGCGAAACTGGAAGCATTCATTTCCATCCTGCCGGAAGCCAATCACAACATGATCGAAACCTATTATGGGAAACACGATACCAATTTTATCTTTTTGAACAGCGGAATGAGCCAGCGTACCAACCTGCGTATGCACTTCATAAAAAATCTGCTGAAAAAATACGAGTCGGCATTCTCCGAAGTTCCGGTGAACGAACCGACATTGAATCATCTCTTCGATAAGATCTACCTGCTCGACTGGTTCTCTTTAGCGCTTGCCGATAAGGTTGGTGCAGTATCGAATGAGATCGAAAATATTAATCAACTGAAAGAATTTCTTAATAAGAATTAAACGTGAAAGTAGCCTTAATTACCGGGATCACCGGACAGGACGGAGCTTACCTTGCAGAATTTCTGCTGAAGAAAGGGTATATGGTGCATGGCATTAAAAGGAGAAGTTCTTTATTCAATACCGACCGGATCGATCATCTTTACCAGGACCCGCATGAAAAGCATGTGCACTTTAAATTGCATTACGGCGACCTGACCGATTCCACGAACCTGATCCGGATCATACAGGAAACACAACCGGATGAGATCTATAACCTCGCGGCCCAAAGCCACGTAAAGGTGAGCTTCGATACGCCGGAATATACGGCCAATGCCGACGGCATTGGTACCCTCAG
>CALNCF010000202.1 GCA_937875035.1 uncultured Sphingobacteriaceae bacterium
CTATAAATACAGCGTATACGCGCTGCTGATCTACCTGACGACCTCGCAGGTAACGCAATTCTTCAAGCGGGTCGTTTTCAGTGATGAGCCCCGTCCGAAGAAATTCTTCGAGGCTACGGGCGAGCAGCTTCATATGCTCGACGGCATCCAGGTGCATTCGATGATGAGCTTTCCTTCGGGGCATTCGACCACGGCCTTTGCCATCGCGCTATTCCTCACCTTAACGGTGAAGAATAAGTATTGGTCGCCGGTGTTCCTTTTACTGGCGATCCTGGCCGGTTATTCGCGGCTCTATGTGGCGCAGCATTTCTTTGCCGATGTGGTGATGGGCTCGGTGATCGGTGTTTTTGTCGGACTTATTACCTATGTATTGCTCGAGCGTTCCGCGCTGGCGGGCAAGCCATGGATGAATAAAAAATTATTCGCATGATCAGATCTTACCGTTACGAACTCTTTATTGTTATTCTTACCACCCTGCTGTTTATCCCTTTCCTGGGCGCGGTGCACCTGTTCGACTGGGATGAGATCAATTTTGCGGAGTCGGCGCGGGAGATGATCGCTACCGGAGATTATTTCCGGGTACAGATCAATTTCCAGCCCTTCTGGGAGAAGCCACCATTGTTCATATGGATGCAGGTTGTATCGATGAAGATCTTCGGCATTAACGAATTCGCTGCCCGTTTCCCGAATGCCCTTTGCGGGGTGCTTACCTTGCTGGTGCTGTTCCGTGCCGGTAAGCAGCTGTTCGGTGAAAAATTTGGCTTGCTGTGGGCATTGGTCTATGCCGGAACCTTTTTAACCTTTTTGTATTTTAAATCAGGGATCATCGATCCATGGTTCAATTTCTTCATCTTCCTGAGTATTTATTTCTTTTCCTTCCTCACCCAGGCGGGCTATGAGCACCGTACGCGCAACGCATGGCTCAGCGGGATCCTGCTGGGGCTGGCGGTGCTGACCAAGGGTCCGGTGGCTATCCTCGTGGTGCTGCTGTGCCTGCTGATCTTTTATATCAGCATCCGCTTCCGGAAGGTCATTTCCTTTAAAGAGTTATTCATCATTGCTTTCAGCACGGCGGTTGTTTGTTTTGCCTGGTTTGGTGTGGAGCTGATGAGGAATGGTCCATGGTTCTTACAGGAATTCGTAGTGTACCAGATCAGGTTGTTCCGTACGCAGGATGCCGGTCATGGCGGGCCGTTCTTTTACCATTGGATCGTCTTGCTGCTGGGCTGCTTCCCGGCGTCTGTCTTTATGATCAAGGCGTTCTTTATGCGCGGCAGCACCTATACGCATCAGCGTAATTTTTATAAATGGATGACCATTATGTTCTGGGTGGTGCTGATCCTGTTCTCGATCGTAAAGACCAAGATCGTTCACTATTCATCCCTGTGTTATTTCCCGCTGAGCTTCCTGGCTACCTACGCGATCTTTTACCTGGTGCAGGATAAGACTTCCTGGAAGCGTATTATGAATGTGGGTATCGCGCTGATCGGCTCGCTGATCGCGCTGGCGCTGATCGTTTTTCCATTTTTGATGATCCGCAAGGATCAATGGATCGGGATGGTCAAAGATGAGTTTGCCGTAGCCAACCTGCAGGCGCAGATCGACTGGAACCTGTGGGATACCCTGGGTGGATTTGTGCTGCTGGCCGGTGTGATCTGCTGTATCTACGCGGTGTCGAAGCAGCGCAGGATGCAGGCGGTGATCGTGCTGTTCGGTGCGGTGATCCTTTCCATGTTCTATACTTCCTGGCGACTGGTACCGAAGATCGAGCTCTTTTCGCAGGCAGCCGCGATCCGTTTTTATGAAAGTAAGCAGGGGATGGATGCGTATGTGCAGCCGATGTATTACAAGAGCTACGCGCACCTGTTCTACGCGCGGAAAGCGCCGCTTGCCAACGATCGTTCCTACGATCATGCCTGGCTGTTAGCCGGTGATATCGACAAGCCGGTGTACTTTATTACCAAGCTGAATAAGGTAGGGGAGCTGGAAAAATACCCTGACATTATCCGCATTGGTGATGAGAACGGCTTCGTGTTCTTCAAACGCGAGCCGGCCCTGAAATAAAGGAAGGTTTCGTATTATTTAAGTCTGCGGTAGATCCGGCGGTTACCGATGCCCAGCTTCTGGAAGAAATATCCGAAGGATACATTCAATACTCCTAATCCATAAATGCTGCTTCTCCGGAAATTGATGGAAGAAGCTTCTTCGAAATACTTGGTCGGGCAGGTTACCTCGCCGATCTCATAGCCCGCATAGCAGATCTGTGCCAGCATCTGGTTGTCGAATACGAAATCGTCGGAGTTCGCATGGTAATCGATGGTTTCCAGCACATCCCTGGAGAAAGCCCGGTAGCCGGTATGGTATTCCGACAGCTTCTGGTTCATCAGGATGTTCTGTGTGAGTGTAAGCAGGCGGTTCGCCACGTATTTGTAATAAGGCATCCCGCCGCGGAGGGCGCCCTTGCCCAGGATCCTCGAACCCAGGACCACCGGGTACAGGTCGTTGGCAATAATGCTGGTCATGGCGACAATCAGCTTGGGCGTATATTGATAATCGGGGTGAAGCATGATCACGATGTCGGCGCCAAGCTCGCGGGCCTTGTCGTAGCATGATTTCTGGTTGCCACCGTATCCTTTGTTCTTTTCATGACGGATAATATGACGGATACCGATGCGCTGCGCCACATCGATGGTGTTATCCTTACTGGCATCGTCTACCAGCACCACTTCATCCACAATATCCATCGGGATCTCATTGCATGTTTTCTCAATGGTTTGAGCCGCATTATACGCGGGCAGCACAACGACTACTTTTTTGTTATTGAACATAGACGGATATTTGGGGCAAAAATATAAAATCAGCCGGATATCGCCCGGTTAAGCTTGAATTAGTTCGAGTTCTTTTACAATAAACTGCGCGAGTTCCCGGATGTAAGCTGCCGAAAAATCGAAGCGTACGCCCGCTGTTTCGTAGATCTTGCGAATGGTCCGGGTATAGCCGAGCTTCAGCGCCGACAGGTAATTTTCGATGCCCTTCTCCGGGTTTTCCTTGTAATTCTTATACACGGCTATGGCCGCGAGCTGTGCCATAGCGTATTCAATGTAATAGAACGGAACCTCGAACAGGTGCAATTGCTTCTGCCAGAGATTGCGCTTCGCTTCCGGGTAAGCGCTCCAGTCGGTGAAGTTGGCGCCAAAGCGTTCGAAGAGCTCTTCCCAGGCCGCGCCGCGTTCTT